>CAZJBO010000152.1:0-6816 GCA_964544075.1 uncultured Anaerolineae bacterium | reverse complement strand
CGGTTCGGCAATACACCTTTTGGCGATGTCAGCTCTAACCTATCGCAAGGCGTGGGCTTCAGGGTCTACGATACTGCGCCTACCCGCTCGCCTGACGGCCAGTGGATCGCCTTCGCCAGCAATCGCGATGGCAACTGGGAGGTCTATCTGGCACCCACCAACGGTGATGCCAGCAAGATTCAGCGCGTGACCTACAATAGCTTGGCGATTGATATCGACCCGGTGTGGTCACCGGTGGATAACAGCACGCTGATCGTCTACGAATCGGCGCGCGATGGCAATAACTTCGACTTGTATCTCTTCGACCTCGCCAGCGGTGTTGAGCGCCGGCTGACCACCGACCCGGCCAATGACATCAACGCTTTCTGGTCACCGGACGGGACGCGCGTAGTCTTCCAGAGCGACCGTGAGGGTTTCTGGCAAATCTATGAGCTGGACATCAACAGCCTGGAGGTGACGAAGCTCAGCGACGGCACCGGCAATGACCACGATCCGGAGTATTCCTTTGACGGGACGAGGATTTTGTTCCGCTCTTTCCGCGATGGCGATAACAGCGTTATCTATGTGATGGACGCCGACGGCCAAAACGTCGAGCGTATCTCCGACCCGAACGGGAACGCTACGCATCACACCTGGTATATCGATGATAGTATCTTCGCGTACCAATCGGACTTGGACGGCGATAAGGACATCTATGTTTACGAGTTCGCTACCGGCGAGACCCGCTTGGTGACGGATAACGACATTGATGACTACGCGCCGACCTGGTTGTGCTCCGCACCGATCGTAGTGTTCACGTCAGATGTGGATGCAGACGAGACCGCACCGCTCAACGCGAACGTGTTCAACACACCGGCACTACCCATCGACACCCCCCCTATCAACGTCCAGACCGACGCAGTCCGCCTGACCGACGACTTGGACCCGGACAACTACCCGCAGAATTCGCCGTCTGAGGAGAATGCCAGCCGACAAGGTCAGCTGCCTTCGCCAGAACATTAATCGCTAAACGCCAAGCACACGCTTAGCTTTAGTTGGGCCGCTCTACCCGTGAGGGTAGGGCGGCCTTTTTGGATGTTATAATGTCTTTAATGTGAGCTATCATGATGAGGGGAGGCACCGATGACATACAATGGGCAAGATGCCCCCGAACCGCCGATCGTCCCATATTATGATGATGATGGTGAGGGGAGCGGCGCGCTTGATCTCGACTCTGGGCGCACAAATTGGGCAGCCATCGAGTTTGATAACCTAACGGTGATAACCACCGCGTTGCTGCTTGTTGGTGCGGGAGTGTTGGTTTTCATCGCCTCTAGATCCAATGCAATCGAAAACCCTTTGATCCATTATAGCAATTTGCTCTGGTGGCTTGTGTTGGGGGCGGGCGTTGTCATCTTGTTTATGGAAATAGTGGTCCGCGCCCTCATACCGCGCTTCCGTACACAGATCGGCCAACGCTTAGTCGTTGTCACCATTTTGTTGACCGTCGGCGTCGGCGGCAGATTCGACTGGGGTTCGGCCATCGCAGTATTGCTTGTTGGCTTGGGGCTGGCGCTGCCGGTGATCGTGTTCGGGGCCAGACAGAGCTAGGCGCGCGACCGGTCGCCCACGTGCGCTTTGCGTGCCAGCGACTCCGTCGGCATAGGGGCAGGCGCTTGACCTGCCATCATCGCCGCATATACATCGAGCAGCTCGTCCATAATCACCGGCCAGGTGAGGCCTTGCACGGCTGCGCGCCCATGTTCGCCCATCGCGCGTCGGCGTGTCGGGTCGGAGACAAGCTGCTGCACATGGCCTACGAGCGCATCCACTTCTTCCGGCTCGATCAGAAAGCCATCTACGCCATCTGTCACCACGTCATCTATCCCTCCCACCCTTGTTGCCACCACCGGCAGCCCCGCCGCCATTGCTTCGGGCACTACCATGCCGAAGGTCTCGACCGCCGAGGGGAAGGTGAAGATGTCGGCAGAGGCGTATGCATCGGCGAGCGTTTGTCCGGTCAGGTAGCCGACGAAGCTGGTCGGTGTTCCGGTGAAGTAGGCGCGCAGTTTGTCGAGGTGTGGCCCTTCGCCTACTATCGCTAGGTGTGTGCCGGGCACGCGCGCGGTCACCTCACGCAGCAGCTCGATGCGCTTTTCGGGTGCGGCGCGCCCCACGAAAAGCAGGATCGCTCGGTCCGGGTGTCCGTCGGTCAGGCGGTTGCGCATCTCTTGGCTGGGCCGTCCGGCACCAAACCGCGCCGGATCGACGCCCCGACGCCACAGCCCTACGTGGCGGAAGCCAAGCCCTCGCAGCCGATGCACCATCCGGCGCGAGGTGGTTAGGGTGTAGTCGGCGCGGTTGAAGACCCAGCGTGAGTAGGCGGTCAACATATGTTCGATCAGGCCTAGCTTGTAGAAGTGCGCCATCTGCATGAGGTCGGTGTGGAAGGATGCCAGCAGTGGTACGCCGAGCTTATGGGCATAGCGGATGCCGGGGATGCCTGTCACTGTAGGGTGGACCAGGTGGACGATGGTCGGTTCGAAGCTGCGCATTGCCCTGAGCGTGCCGGGGCCGGGTAGGGTGATGTGCAGCTCTGGATAGAAGGGGACCGGGATACCGCGCACGCCGTGGACTCGCGCACCGGCATATTCACTGATGCCCCGGTCGGCGGTGACCACCATCGCGGGCACACCACGCTTCTGGAGATGTTCTAACAGCAGGCACATGATGGAGACGATGCCGTCGATTTTGGGGAGAAATGTTTCGGTGAAAAAGATAACGCGCATCGGTACTCCGTCAGCGTCACTGTGTGAGAGGATATTATAGGCCGCGCACCAATGCCCACTCGCGCGAGAAGATGTAGGCTGCCAGTGTCAGCGCGGCGGCGGCCCATCCCAACCCTGCACCTACCGCCGCGAGCAAGCCTGTCGGCATGAGCACGCCGCTGAAAAGATCGCGGATGGCTATGATGGTCCCCATCAAAGGGGTGAGGTACCATCCGATGCCGGCGTTGGCAGGCAGGCTGAACACTGCGATGAAGGCGAGCATTGGTAAGCCAAGCTGTACGAGGAATAAGACAAGGTTGCTCTCGCGGTAACTATTGGCGAAGGTGCACCAGGCCATCATTAGACAGTTGAGAGCGATGACGAAGGGCAGCATTAGCAGGAGGAGGTAGAAGACCATCACCATTATCTGGGACAGACCTTGTCCCATCGCTTCGCTTATGCTGATGCCGCCCTCTTGGATCGCCATCATAGACGCACCCATGTTCCCGACCACCGATATTGCGATGCCTTCGCACAGCCACAGGCTCATCACGACAAGGGATGCAAGGAAGACCACGCCCAGCTTCCCCGTCACGATGCCATATCGACTCGCGGGGGTGAGCAGCAGCGACTCCATCGTGCGGCGTTCCTTCTCGCCCACCGTGGTGTCGATGAGTAGCCCTAACCCGCCGCCCACCAGCCACGAGGTCACCGCCAGCGGCACAAAGAGTGTCCCCATCGAGCTTCCCGTGTTGCCGTTGTCGCTGCCTACCGCGTCCTTGACCGGGGCTTGCTCTGTGTTGACCGTGATGGGAGAGAGCCAGTCTCGGTCTAGCCCGCGTGCGTCGAGCCGCTCGTCTACGAGGGTTTCGGCGTAGGTGTTGATGTGGAGCGAGACCGAAGAGGCGGCGAGGCTGGTTGTCCATGCGCTATCGCGCACAGTGAGCGTGATGGAGGTAGACAGGTCGTAGGCAAGCTGTTTGCTAAAGTCGGGCGGGATTTTGACAATGAGCAACACATTGCCCCAGTCTTCGCCCTCTTTCGGCGGCGTGACTATCTTTAGCGTAGAGTCGCTCTTTAGCTCGCGGACCAGGGCAGGCGCGGCTTCGGGGTTTGCCACGGCGACCGTGAAGCCTTGTGAGACCTGGTTCATGGCCTGTGCCCCGACGAACAAGGCCAGGCAGATTGCCATCGCCGGTAGGAGGAAGGGCGGCGCGATCAGGAAGAACAGGGCGCGTTTATCGCGCAGTAGCTCGCGCAGCTCTTTCTTGAAGACGGTCGAGAATGTCGAGCGGAAGTTCATGGTGCTTACCAAGCCTTGTCCGTTTTAGGGACGCTTCCCTGTGTCTAGCCGACTTTGATGCTAATCGATTCGATTTTATCTCCCTGGCGGATTGCGTTCACCACATCCATACCATCGCCTACGACCTTGCCGAAGACGGCGTGTTTGCCGTCGAGCCAATCGGTGTTCTTGTGCGTGACGAAGAACTGCGAGCCGTTGGTGTTGGGGCCGGCGTTCGCCATACTGAGGATGCCGGGGCCGTCGTGTTTGAGCTGCAAAGCAGCCGGTTCGTCGTCCCATTTATAGCCGGGGCCGCCGCGTCCGCTGCCTTCGGGACAGCCGCCCTGGATCATGAAGTCGGCGATGACGCGGTGGAAGTTCAGCCCATTGTAGAAGCCTTCGTTTGCCAGGAATACGAAGTTATTTACGGTGATCGGAGCTTTGTCGGCGAAGAGCTGGATGTCGAACGCGCCCTTGCCGGTGACGAAGTGGGCAGTGTATTTCTTCGATGGATCGATTGCCATTTCCGGGGGGTTGGCATAGTTTTTGGTCATTTGTTTGCTCCTTGCAGGAATGTTTTAAGGGAAGTGAGAGATTCTCTACCGTCCGTTGGGTTTGCGGCGCAGACGGTTGCGCAGCCGTGCGAGACGGCCCGGCTTGGGCGGCGTGCCGACATCGCGCAGCGCGTCTTCGCCCACGGTGTGTACAAATGCGGTTTCGAGGTCTGGGGCGTTAGTCTGTGTCATGAGTTCGTCAAGCGTGCCCTCTGCCATGATGCGCCCTTCGTGGATGATGCCCACCCGGTCGCAGAGCCGCTGCACCTCGTCCATCAGGTGTGTCGAGATGATTACGCAGCGGCCTTCGTCGCGGAACTGCGCGATCATGTTGCGCACAGCGCGTGTGCTCACCACATCAAGCCCGATGGTTGGTTCGTCGAGGATGACCACCGGCGGTTTGTGGATGAGCGCAATGCCGAGCACCACGCGGCGTTTCATGCCTCGGCTGAAGCCGTCGGTATAGCGCGCGGCGAACTCCGACATGCCCAGCACATCGATCAGGTAATCGATGCGGCGTTCTAGCTCTGGGCCGCCCAAACCGTGCAGACGCCCAAAGTAGCGCAGATGCTCGCGTGCGGTGACCTTGCGATATAGCCCCGCTTCTTCGACCAACAGCCCCACGATGGACCTGACCGCCTGCTTTTGGGTGCGTATATCATAGCCGTTGACCGTGGCGGTACCTTCGTTGGGTTCAAGCACGGTGGCGAGCAGGCGCAAGGCCGTGGTCTTGCCGGCACCGTTTGGCCCCAGCAAGCCGTATACCTCGCCGCTGTGCACGGCAAAATTGAGCTTGTCTACTGCGACAACTTTCTTAAAGCGTTTGACCAGTCCGTGGGTTTCAATCATAGGCATAATGGGATTATAATCGACGTAGGGCGCTGTGCCCAATCCCCCATAGGGTCCATGTTTGGGCTGCGCGTTGGCTTGCATTTGTCTTGTGCTTAGCTGATGTATTATACTGTCAAGGTGTACCTTGCCAAATATTTATTCACTTGCTCTCTGGGGGGCTGAGCCGCATTGAAGCCCCAGACCAAAGGTTTTGGGGCAGTGTGACAGGCGCATTCTTGAAAACTCTTGTATAGTGACATTATGTTTGAGGCCAAGATCAATCGGGCCGCATTCGTTGTGCCAAAGGTCGCCAGGTAGGTAAACAGGATGAGTGAAAATCACCTTACCCAGGGAAATGATGGAGATACTGTCCGCAACTACCTGGAGTTGATGGGACGCTACGAGCGCTTGCTCGAAATTAGCCGCCGGCTCAATTCGACACTTAACCTCAAAGCCCTGTTGGGCGAGATTATCGATGCGGCCATCGAGCTTACCGATACCGAGGTCGCCTCGATTTTGTTGCTTGATTCGCAAGGTGAGCTGCGCTTTGAGGCCGGACGCAATCCGGCAGGGTCAAAGGGCGACCTGGAATCAATTGTCGTGCCGATGGAGGGCAGTATTGCCGGTTGGATTGTGCGGCACGGCGAACCTATGCTCATAGAGGATGTGCGCAACCACCCCAGCCACTTCCAGCAAGTCGATAGCACGATAGCCTTTTCGACGCGCAACATGCTCGGTGTGCCGCTCCGCACCCACGAGAAGACGATCGGTGCGCTGGAGGCTATCAACAAGCGCGGCGACTTCACCGAAGATGACATCAACACCCTCACCGCGTTGGCTGCCCAAGCCGCTGTCGCCATCGAAAACGCGCGCCTCTTCCAACAGAGCGACCTAATCTCTGAGATGGTGCACGAACTACGCACGCCGCTGGCTGCCCTCACAGCGATTGTACACATCCTGGAGCGCCCGGACTTGCCGCCAGAGCGCAGCCGTACCTTGATCGGCACGATCAAGTCTGAGACCAAGCGTCTGAACGACATGACCACCGATTTTCTGGACCTGGCACGTCTTGAGTCGAAGCGTTGGCTGCCCGATTATCAGTTGTTTAGCCTCAAAGATTGGTTTGATGAGGTCCTGGAAATATTCCGCCCTCAAGCCGCCGATCGTATGGTGCGCATCTCTGCGGAGGTTGACCCCGCGATCGATAAGATTGAAGCAGACCGGGCTAAGCTCACACAGGTTCTGTCGAATCTTTTGACCAATGCCATCAAGTATAACCGGGAGGGCGGCGACATCTTCATCAAAGGCGAGATGCTCGAAGACCGGTCTACTGTGCAAGTATCGGTGCGCGATACCGGACACGGCATATCGGAGGAAGATCGGAAGCATATGTTTGAGAAGT
>CAZJBO010000151.1:0-6823 GCA_964544075.1 uncultured Anaerolineae bacterium | reverse complement strand
GCGTAGGGCGACTCGTCGGGTTGCCCTGTCGTCTCACCCTTTGCTGAGATACTGGTGTATCGATTCGGCGGCTTTCAGCCCGGCGCGCACCGCCGTGACAACCAAGTCGGGGCCGGTTACGACGTCGCCGCCCGCCCAGACATTGGGCAAGCTGGTCCTGCCCGTCTCCGGGTCGGCGGAGATGAGGCCCCAGCTGTGGGTTTCGAGTGCTTCGGTGGTCTCGCTCAAGAGTGGGTCGGGCCAATAGCCCAGGGCCAGCGCTACCGTATCAGCCTCTACCGTATATTCGGAGCCTTCGATCTTGACCGGGCGTCGCCGCCCGCTTTCGTCGGGTTCGCCCAGCTCCATGCGGATGAACTCGATCGCCTTGAGCTTGCCCTCGTCATCGCCGATAAAGCGAACCGGCGCGGTCAGCCACTCGAACTTGGCGCCTTCCTCACGGGCGTTGACGCGCTCGGTCTTGGAGCCGGGCATCTGGGCTTCGGTGCGGCGGTAGGCACAGGTCACGTCGCGCGGGTAGCCTAGTGCCTCCTGGAGGCGCAGCGATGTGCGCACGCAGTCCATCGCGGTGTCGCCGCCGCCGATGACATAGATTTTGCGCCCGATGACCGGTTGTTCACATTCGACCATCTCTCTGGGCTTCAAGGCCGCCGGGACGTTGGCGCAGATGAGGAACTGGCCGGCCAGGTAGATCCCCTTGAGGTCTGAACCCTCCCAGCGCGAAGGTGCATCTACGTTCGCGCCGACGCCGATGAACACCGCGTCGTTCTGCTCGGAGAGGTCTTGTAGCATGATGTCTTTACCGACCCGCACGTTGGTGACAAACTTGATGCCAAGCGACTCTAGGTGTTTGATTTTATGCACCACGCGGTCTTTGCTGAGCTTGAAGGCGGGGATGCCGTAGATCATCAAGCCGCCGGGGTAGGGGTTCGCGTCATAGACGGTGACCGTGTGTCCCTTGCGGCGTAGGCTTTCGGCAGCGGCTAAACCGGACGGCCCGCCTCCGACGATGGCGATTGACTTACCTGTATCCGGTGCGACCTCGCCGGCGGGGATGCCTTCGGTTGCGAACTGGTAGTCGATGACGAACTTCTCGATCTTACCGATCCGTACCGGGTCGTCATGGATGCCCCCGCCATGTGTGCAAGAGCCTTCGCACAAGCGTTCTTGTGGACAGACTCGGCTGCATATCTCCGGCATGGGGCTGGTCTTGCGGTAAACGTTGGCGGCCTCGATGAACTTTCCCTGTTCGACCAAGCGCATTACCAAAGGAATGTCGTTATGTAGGGGACAAGCCACCTGACAAGGCGCAGGGTCGGGGCACTGGATGCAGCGCCTCGCCTCGATCTGGGCGATCTCGGCTTCGTAATTCAGGTAAATTTCTTCGAAGTGTTTGAGACGTGACTCGGCGGCTTGCTTTTCTACAGGCTGTGTTGGTGCGATCGCGCGTGATTTGCGGTCAATATCCAGCTCAGACCGGTCAACCATGGCTATTTTCCTCCGTTTAAGGTGGTGAGGCCTTTAACCGTATAAACTATCGCAGCCCGGCTATATTCAATAGTGCAAAGTATCACGTCAAAAACTGTCGGATTTCCTATTCCTCTTCCTTTGGCACCGGATCGCCCGCGTTATATGTACAGGAGTTGTATGACGCGCCCAGGATGATCCGATAATCTACCGCGCGGTCGGGGTCTGCCTCTACCGTGACCCGTTCCGCCGGCACGCCCAATACTTCTTGCATCAGACCCAGGGGGCTGCCTTTTGTTTGTCCGGTATAGTCAAAAATGAGCGTATGTGGGTAGTCGGTGCTGTCCGGCTCGGCGCCATAGGTCGCCAGCAGGCCCTCCCAGGCCAGACGCTCTGCCGCTACCCAGTCTAGATCGGGGTTCTCGGTCCCGTTGATGATCTCGATGCGCGGCGCAGCCTGGACCAGCACATTGTTGGTGGGCGGCGTATACATGTTCTCGATCACTTCCAAAATAACCTCGTAGCCGCGCGGCAGTAGGATGCTTGCGCCTTCGCTGGTCGAGCCAAACTTAAGTTGATCGGGGCCGAAGAAGTGGCTCTCGATCCTGACCTCGTCCAGCGCCAGCGCTACCGGTACGAAGCTGAGCGCGTCGCTGAGCTTTACGTTGGTATCGACATAGCGCATCGCCTCGCCCCACAGCTCCGGCAAGCGGGGGATGATATCGATCTTACGCGCTTGCTGCCATACGGCACGGAGGATTTGTTGTTGGCGGCGGTTGCGGTCCCAGTCGTTGGTGCTATAGCGCCAGCGTGCATACCACAAGGCCTGCTCGCCGTCCATGTGGTGCACACCCACCGGGATTTCGATCCAATCGTAATTTTCCGCATCCGATTCGTCCAGGGACCAATCCTTGATCTTATACCCGCTTATCGCACAGTCTACCGCTACATCGACGCCGTCCAATGTATCAATGATGGCGAGGAAGCCGTTAAAGTCAACCGAAGCGTAGAAGTCGATGCGGATGCCGAAGTTATATTCCAGCGTGTAGGCGAGGAAAGCCATCCCGCCGTCCGGCCATGCGTTGAGTTCGCCGCGCAGATATGCGGTGTTGATGCGCCCCCAGTTCCAGTTCGGCAGCCAGACGTAGGTGTCGCGCGGGATGGAAAGCATACTGACGCTTTGGGCGCTGCGGTTGATGGAGAGCACGATGATGGTATCGGTGCGCGAGGGCGCTTGTGCGCCGCGCAGATCGGTGCCCAGCAGCAATACGTTTACGATGTCGTCGTCGCCGCGCGGTACGATGGGGACCGCAGTTGGCGCCCATGTGAAGGGGGTTATGGTTGGCGTGGGGCTGTCTATCGCAGCGGCGGGGGAGGGGAAGGCAAACAGCGATAGGAGCAACAGCGCGCCCCCACAGGCGCAAGCCATCAGGCAGAGGGCAAGGCGCATGGCGCGCGTCGGATTAGAGGGGGATGTAGGATTCATGGATCAATCTCGGATAAGGTGACGTGTGCGTGGGAGCAGCATATTGTGCCTCGGCCAGGCTTCAATCGAAGCGCCGAATCATGAGTATGGGGGGGGGATCGCCGGCATTGTGCTGTGCTGCGGTCTCTACCAGTTGATCGCACGCGGTCTGTAGGCTGGGGGCAGCTTCTAGGATTTGCAGCATCTTTTTGGTGGGGATGTCTTGGCAGGCTGACGACCCGCAAAGGAGCAGGGTTTGCCCCTCGGAGATGGTGTGCGCGGCGATGGAGGTCCCGTCTTCGGATACGAGCGGCTCGACGGTATCGGCAGAGAGCAGATAGACGCGGCTCTCGCCTTGCCAGCCGAAGTAGATATGGTTGTTAATTATGACGGCGATCACTGCTGCCTTGATCGCTTCCATATCGAAGGCCATGACATCGGTAAGCGCATCAAAGGGGTTGGGCCGGTCGGTGGCTTGCCAGGGGATCATGGGCAAATAAATATCGCGCAGCAGGCGGCGGGCAACATCCCGCAGCAGTGTATCGACATCGACCGAGCTGTCACCTTTGCCCTGGGCCAAAGCGAAGATGCTAAAGGTAAACTTTATCCCGGCCCCGTGTAACCCGCCGGTGAAGGTATAGAAAGCCTTGTTACTGCTGGTATCCCCCATGCGAGGGAAGTCGGTTTGTGCATGAGTTAGGTGTGCTGCCTGGTTTGACATTGCTCTCCTGCTTGTTGCAGTGACTATTGATCCATTGAGTATAAGCCCGGTTTATCTTGAGCGCGAACCATTATCCGTTTGTTGCCGACATGCGTCAGGTGGGTATCTGGACCACCACAACCGAGATGTTGTCGTGCCCGCCGCGTTCGTTCGCCAGGTCAACGAGCCGTTGGCAGGCCACGTGTGGGTTTGGTGCGGTGAACACCACGTCTTGCATGATGATCTCCGGCACTTCGCCCCACAGCCCATCACTGCACAGCAGCATATAAGACCCCGGCGGCAGGCGGCGGGTGTTTAAGTCGGGGTCCATATCGTCGGTGAAGCCTACTACCTTGTACAGTTCATTGCGGCGTGGGAAGGACCCCATCTCCTCGCGTGTCAGCTGGCCCACCTCAAAGAGGCGCTGTGCCAATGAATGATCGCGCGTGATCTGCTCGATGGTTTGCCCGGTGATGAGATAGGCGCGGCTGTCGCCTATATGCGCGATATAGACCGCGTTGCCCAGCGTGACGGCGATGGTGGCGGTTGTGCCGCTGCCCGGCGCGGTCTCTAAGACCGTCGTGTTTGCCTCGTGCAGACCTTGCATCAAAATCTCGCCGATTGGCAGCTCGGTGTCCTCCCCCTCATCGTCCGAGTCCGGCGAGCGTTGCAACAGCGGTAGGTAGATATCGTTGATGACCTTTTCGGTTATGGCCGAAGCCACCAATGCCGAGGCTTTCTCGCCGTCGAGATGTCCGCCCATACCGTCGGCGATGCCGAACAACCCAAAATCGATCTCCTCATCATGCGTGCGCAGCGCCACTGCGTAGGCAAGCAAGGCATCCTGATTGTTCTCGCGTGCTTTCCCCACGTCGAGCGCATAGCCAAAGGAAAGGGATGCGCCGGCGAAGGCCTCGATCTCCTCCGTCTTCGGGAGACGGCGTGTGCTGCTCAGGTCTGCCATCTGGAGCGGCGCAGTCTCGATTGACTTTTGTTCCTTCCCATCGACGATAGGGACAGCTTCGTCGGTCGCTGTATCATAAAGGTCGTCTAGGTCGATATCGTTCTCCAGCAGCACCGGCGGGGGGGCGGGCGTCGCGCCATCAGCTGAGGGGACGTCTTGCGACAACTCGGCGGCTTCATCTGCCGATGTGTCACTTTCGGATGGTTTGTCGGTACTTCTTTTGCCAAATAAACGCTTTAAGAAATCCATGAATATGCTCACTGTTTAAGTTATGCCCAAATGCGTTTGATCGGCAAGCCTTGCCCATCCTCCGCCTTCCTTCAATGAAGGACACTTTATCATGTATTGGCGTTCAGGGCAACCACACGGCGCGTATGGATCAAAGCTCCGGCTTATCTGGGGTTAGGTAATTGCTTTGCGTTGTTGTTCGTAGCCCCAGACTTTTGATCTGCGCTCTATACGGTACGGAGAGAAGGGCGGGGTATAATCTGGTGTGCAGAATATACACACATGTACGAGAGAACTATGCAGCAAGAATTGATAGTAGTCGGCGGTGGGCTTGCCGGGACCGAGGCCGCGTGGCAGGCCGCCGAACGTGGTGTCCATGTGACGCTCTACGAGATGCGCCCTCACACCCAGACGCCCGCGCACAGCTCCGGGCAGTTGGCCGAACTGGTGTGCAGCAACTCGCTTGGCTCTAATCTGCCCGACCGGGCCTCCGGTCTATTGAAGGCCGAGCTGCGCCGTGCCGGGAGCCTCTTGCTGCGTTGTGCCGACGAGTCGGCAGTGCCGGCGGGGGGCGCGCTGGCGGTGGATAGGGAGCTGTTTGCAGAAGCGGTCAGCAAAGCGATTGAAACCCACCCCCGCATTGCCGTTGTACGGGCAGAGGTGAAGGAGATACCCGCAACCCCGGCCATCATCGCCAGCGGCCCCTTGACCGCCCAAGCGCTGACCGACGCAATCGTTGCGCTCACCGGACAGGCACACCTATATTTCTATGATGCCATCGCGCCCGTGGTCAGCGCAGAGAGCATCGATATGACGATTGCCTTCCGCGCCAGTCGTTATGGGCGTGGCATACAAGAAGCGGGCGACTATATCAACTGTCCGTTCAACAAGGATGCGTACGATGCCTTTGTCGCCGCGCTGCTGGCTGCCGAGACGATCCAACTGCGGGGGTTTGAGCGCGAAGACCCACACTTCTTTGAAGGCTGCCTACCCATCGAACAGATGGCGGCGCGCAGCCCCAAGTCGCTGGCGTTTGGCCCGATGCGCCCGGTCGGGCTGGATGACCCGCGCACAGGGCGTTGGCCCTATGCCGTGGTGCAGCTGCGGCAAGATAATTTAGCCGGCTCGCTGTACAATTTGGTGGGGTTCCAGACCAACCTCAAGTGGCCTGAACAAAAGCGCGTGCTGCGCATGATACCGGGCCTAGAGAGGGCGGAGTTTGTGCGTTACGGCACGATGCACCGCAATACTTTCATCAACGCGCCGGTTCTGCTCGCGCCTACGATGCAGTTCCGCACGCGCCCCGACCTCTTCTTCGCCGGGCAGATCACAGGCGTAGAGGGGTATATGGGCAATGTCGGGACCGGGCTTTTGGCGGGGGTGAACGCGGCACGCAAACTGAAAGGGCAGCCCCTCTGGGAGCTGCCCCTCACAACCATGCTGGGTGCTTTATGCCATTATATCACGCACGCCGCACCGCAAGACTTCCAGCCGATGAAGGCTAACTTTGGCTTGATGCCGCCGCTTGTGCCACCGGTGCGCAACAAGGGTAAGCGCAAGGCTGCCTATGCTGCGCGCGCCCTGGCAGATTGGGATGCGTTTCTGTCGAGGTGGCCCGACGCATAGCGTCCCGTCAATCGGCTTCTTTGTGTCGGAACACAATGCCGTTCTCCGCGTCGGCGTCGATGATGACGCAGTGTCCTTCGCCAAAGCCGCCGCGCAGCAGCTCGATCGAGAGCGGACTCTCGACGTAGCGTTGTAAGGCTCGGCGCAAGGGGCGTGCCCCCATCGATGGGTCGAAGCCCTCGCGGGCCAGCCATGCGCGCGCCGCATCGGTCAGCTCGACGCGGAGGCCGTGGTCGGCGAGCCGTTTTGCCACTTCGTGCATCTGGAGATCAACGATCTTCTCTACCTGCTCGACGCTGAGCGGTGTGAAGATGATCGTCTCATCGATGCGGTTTAAGAACTCTGGACGGAAGGCCTTCTTGAGCGCCTCCTC
>CAZJBO010000150.1:0-6839 GCA_964544075.1 uncultured Anaerolineae bacterium | reverse complement strand
TTGGGCCGTGACGCGCGCCTTTCATCTAGCGCGTTCCACAAGCAGTTTAAGAATGGGCTGGTCGCCAGCGGCTGCAAGGTGTTCGATGTAGGCATGGTGCCCACGCCGATGTTACAGTTTGCCGCCGGGCGTGAGTTCACCGACGGCGCGGCGATGATTACCGCCAGCCATAACCCGCCGGAGTTCAACGGCGTTAAGCTGCAGCTCGGCGCGAATGCGGTCGCCGGACCGGAGCTTATGCACATCGAGCGCATCGTGGCCGCCGGCCAATTTATCAACGGCGAGGGCAGCGCCGAATCTCTCGACGTCTCCGACCCATACCTGCATTGCATCGCTGCGAAGGCACAACCGGTCCGCGCGCTCAAGGTGGTGGTGGATGGAGGTAACGGCACGGCGGGGCCGATGGCGATTAAGGCGCTGGAGGCGATCGGCTGCGAAGTCGTCCCGCTTTACTGCGAGCCGGACGGCACCTTCCCCAACCATGCGCCCGACCCGCTGGAAGAGGCGAACATCGAAGATTTGAAGGCGCGCGTGCGCGCAGAGGGCGCAGACCTCGGTGTGGCCTTTGATGGCGACGGTGACCGCTTGGGCCTGGTGGACGAGAAGGGCCGCATGGTGATGCCCGACCAATACTTGATGCTGTTCGCACGTCAGGTCCTTAAGGACGGCCCGGCGAAGATCGTGTTTGAGGTGCGGTGCTCGCAAGCGCTGGTTGATGACATCACGGCGCATGGCGGCATCCCGGTCATGGTGCGCTGTGGCAATGCGGCCATCTCGCAGCGGATGCGTGAGGAGCGTGCCCGGCTTGGCGGTGAGCTGAGCGGTCATGTGTTCTTTGATGACCCACCGGTAACCTACGATGACCCGATCTATGGCGCGGCAAAGCTGATCGAATTCCTGGCGGCGCAAGATAAACCGCTCTCGGAACTGGTGGATGCGTTGCCGAAGTATCACAGCTCGCCGGAGTTTCGTATCTACTGCCCCGACCATGTGAAATTTGAGCTGGTGGAGCAGGTCAAGGCCTGCTTTCTGCCGGGCGGTGCGTGTGCGGACGAGAACATCGCGCGTGTGATCGATGTGGACGGGGTGCGTGTGACCATGCACGACGGCGCGTGGATTTTGGTGCGCGCCTCGAATACACAGGCCAAGTTGTCGGTGCGCGTGGAGGCAAAGTCTGAGGAAGACTTGCACATGCTTATGGCGCGCATTGGCCGCGAGCTGATAAAGCGCCTGCCGGAAAGCCGACAGGAGATTGAACAGAAGTTGATGGCGAACGCGCGTGAGGCGTTGAAGTGATGAGGTGAACCCTATGCCGATCTATGAATATCGCTGCGGGGCGTGCGGCACGGTCTTTAGCTATCTGTTCCGCTCGATAAAGGCTGCCGGAGAGGGTGATGTGCCGCCTTGTCCGGAATGTGGTAGCGCCGAAGTGCAGCGTCTGATATCGAAAGTGGCGGTGCTAAACGATGACCCTGCCGACGCGCGCCGCGAACGCTTGGCGAGCCAGCCCGAACCTTCACCGCTTTATGGTAGGAAGGAGATCAAGGAACAGATGCGACAGGCACGCAACCGGCGCAGCATCGCGCGGGTGGATGGCGAATAGGACACACGAACCTAGCAATTGCGCGTCGTGATGACTGCTAGGCGGCGGTGGCCCCGGTGTTTTCCTCAAAGGTCACGGCGCCGTCGGTCATCTCGGCAAGCTCGGCGCGCAGCTCGGCCTTACGTGCCTCGGATGCGCGGCGTGCTTCTTCTTTGAGTGCGTCAAATCGGCTTTGTGCATCGTCCACTAATTCTCGGCCCGACATTGGAGCCAGCAATGTTGCCACGCCGACGCCCATCCCCATGCCTGTGATTAGCCCGTTGATAAACATCAAGAATTTGCGCATGTCTTGCCCCCTGCAAATTAGTTCATAAAGATTATACCTGACTCTGCCCATCTGACAATGTTGTAGAGTCACGCGCAGCGGGCAGAGGGAGGGGAAAGGGGAGCTTATTGCGAGTATGAGCAAATGCGCATTGTGAGCTTGCCCAGGTGGATTTCGTCACCGTCGTGGAGTATGTTAGGCTGGTTGGGCACCAGGCGTCGCCCGTTGAGGTGCGTGCCGTTGACGCTTTCTAGGTCTATCAGCATGAGCACGTCATCACCGCGCCGGATCGCGGCGTGGATGCGGGATACTCCCTTCAGGTGCGCGTTATAGGGCGTGAGGTCCAGGTCTGGTTTGGTTGGGCAGCTTGCGTCTGCGCGTCCTAGTATAATCTCACGCACAGGGGGGATGGTTATAGGGTTTGGTGCGTCGCTGATGTGAATGATGATGGGGGTGTTATGACTAAGACGGGTGGTTTGGTCATTTGTAGGTATGCAATGTTGCTCGCCTGACACGTTTAATCTTTTGGTTATACCCTTCATCATTGGTAACCCCACAATCAAACAACTTCTGCACAAAATTGATAAACAATTGAGGCTATTGTACAGCTATTTGCCTTAAATAAGCAACAACCAGACGGGCTATGCATCCCTCTGTATCCCTTGCCGGTTTCTTGCTATCAGGTGATGCATTGTTTACACTTCTTTGCTAGAGATAAATTATACGGAGAAGTGTTTCTATGCAACTACGCCGAACATCCCCTATTCTTGTCATCGTAGCCATCGCCGCCGTCATTCTTGTCTTGGCGCTTGTAATATTCAGCCAGCAGAAGGCTTCCCCCCCACCGTCCACAGAGACGCCCACGGAAGTACCAACAGAGACACCAACAGAGACACTGACGGTGGTGCTTGAACCGACATCTGAGGTGACCGAAGAACCTGGAAGCGCAGAGGCTGAGGCCACCGATACCGGGCCTGCTAAGGCCAGCAGCGTACCGGCGGGCAGCGGCATCTTTATGATGGGCACCAATGCCGAAGAAATCGCCGCCGCGATAGCGCTTTGTGCACCCGAAGATAACTGCGACGCGGCCCGCGCCGATGATTCGATGCCGGAACACTATGTGAGCTTATCCCCCTATCAGATCGAATTATACGAGGTCTCGAATGCCGATTATGCCGCCTTCCTCAACAGCCTGGGGGCCGGCTCGCATCTGGATGCTTGTTTGGGCGAGGCTTGCATCCTGACACAGGAAGATACCCCGGAGAGCAACATCACCTTCGACGGTGAGACCTATGCCCCGGCGCCGGATGCCGACAACTTGCCCGTGACTCACGTCAGCTGGTATGGCGCGCAAGCCTACTGCGAGTCGTTTGGTCGGCGCCTGCCGAGCGAGGCCGAGTGGGAGCTGGCCGCGCGCAGCGCACGTGGCTACGTCTATCCCTGGGGCGCAGAGTTTGACCCCAAACGTGCTAATACCGCTGCCTCCGGCAACAATGGCTTGACGCCGGTCGATTCTTACCCCGGAGGCCGAAGCCACTATGGGGTACAGAACATGACCGGCAATGTCGCCGAGTGGACTTTGGATTGGTACGACGCGGATTTTTATAGCGTAGATATTGTGGCTGCCGCAACGGAAGAGGCTACCGTAACGGAGGAAGCAACCACAGCGGACGGAGCGGACGCAGAGTCGGACGCGGCGGACGCAACAGAAGAGGCAAGCACAGCAGAGGAAGTGGTTGTGTCACGGGACCCCATCGGCCCGGAGACCGGCGAGATGCGTGTCATACGAGGCGGCTCATGGCAAGATGTCCCGTTTTATGCCCGCACGCCGCAGCGTGCCGCTATGCCGCCCGAAGCTATGGTATCGACGGTCGGCTTCCGCTGCGCAGAGAGCGGCTGGCCGCTGCCCGATGCTCCCCTTGCCGAGACACTAAGCCGCTATGAGGGCTTTGAGGCCGGCATCCTGGAGGATGGCACACCTTACCTGGGCGCGCTCGACGCGCCTGTAGTGCTGGTCGAGTTCTTCCAGTTCACCTGCCCGCATTGCAACAACTTCCGCGTCACTCTACATGAGCTGTTGCCCTATGTCGAGGCCGGGCAACTGCGCATCGAATCGCGCCCATTGGTGAACAGCAACCAAATGACGCTCTGGGCAGCGGCGGTCTCGCTCTGCGCCGGGCAGCAAGCACCGATAGATTATTGGTTCTTCCATGACTATATCTTTGACGGCGTATCCACAGAGGGCATCTTCGCGCTCGTATCACACCGTGTCTTGCAGCGCGCCGAGGTCTTCGGAATTGACAAGGATGTCCTGGAGGCTTGCTTGGCAGACGAAGCACGCACCACCACTCTGCAGAATAACATCGATGAGTCCGCCAAGATTGGCCTGACCGGTGTGCCGACCGTGCTGCTTAACGGCGAGCGCATATCCAACCCCGATACCGGCGAGCCGATGAGTGGCGAGATACCGCTCCAGCTCTTACAAGATGCCATCGATGCCCTGTTGGAGGAGACCGCAGCAGAATCGGAATAGACGGGGCAAATAGGTAAGTAGTGAGATGTTAAAAGGGCGGCCCGTTACAGGCCGCCCTTTTTGATCGTCTTGAGTTTGCCGTGCGCGTCAGGCGTTCTGTCCGGCACGGAAGTGCGTGATGTAGTTCATGGCGAAGTCGTCGCGGCCCAACAGCAGATCGGCGACGATCACCGTTTCTTTTTCCTTGATCGGGTTGCTGATCGGGGCGTTGACGCCGGCAAAGAGCGCCATCGTGAGGAAGCTGCTGTTGATCGCTTGGCGGCCCGGCAAGCCAAAAGATACGTTGCTCGCGCCCAGCGTCATGTTGACGCCCAGCTTCTCGCGGATCAGGCGCGCGGTGTTTAAAGTCAGTGCGGCAGCCTTCGTATCGGCGCTGACGGCCAAGACCAACGGGTCGAACAAGATGTCTTCCGGCCCGATCCCTAACGCGCCGGCGCGTTCGAGGAGCTTCTCGGCGACCCTAAGCCGACCTTCGGGCGTGTCGGGGATACCGTCATCATCCATGCACAGCCCGATCACGGCGGCGTTGTACTCTGCCGCCAACGGCAGGACGGCGGAGAGGGATTTCTCCTCACCGTTTACCGAGTTGATGAGCGCTTTGCCCTTATAGGCCTTCAACCCGGCCTCGATCGCTTTGGGGTTGGGCGAGTCGAAGCAGAGCGGCACATCCACCGCGTCCATGATGATCTCGATTGCTTGGGGCATGAGCGCGACCTCGTCGGCACCGGCTGCGCCGACGTTCACGTCGAGGATGTCGGCGCCGGCCTCAACTTGCGCGATGGCCTCGGCCCGCAATACTGCAAGATTGCCGGCCAGGATCGCAGCGCCGAACTTTTTACGTCCGGTGGGGTTGATGCGCTCGCCGATGATGCGCGTGGGGTGGTCGGGGCCGATTACGACAGTTTGGCTTGTGCTGGAGACGGTAGTTTCCATGTGGTTTTATCCTCGATTAAGTTAATTGCGGCGTAAATCAGGTCATGTGCCGGCGCGGTTAGTGTGCGCCGAGATAGGCTTTCTGTACCATTTCGTTTTGCTGGAGCGCTTCGGCATTGTCGGAAAGCACGACCGTGCCGGTTTGCATCACATAGCCTCGGCTTGCTATGCCCAGCGCCATGCGTGCATTTTGCTCTACCAAGAGAATGGTCGTGCCCGCCCTGTTGAGTTCCTCGATCGTGCGGAAGATGTCTTGTACCAAAAGCGGCGCAAGCCCCATCGATGGCTCATCCAACAGCAGGATGCGCGGCTTAGCCATCAGCGAGCGCCCGATCGCCAGCATTTGTTGCTCGCCGCCGGAAAGCGTGCCCCCCAACTGCCTCTCGCGCTCTTTTAGACGTGGGAAGAGCTTAAACACATATTCCATATCTTGGCGTATGCCGTCCTCGTCGTTGCGGCTGTACGCGCCCAGTTCGAGGTTCTCGGTTACGGTGAGGCGGGTGAAGATTTTGCGCCCCTCCGGTGACTGTCCTATGCCGAGCGCCACGATCTTATGCGGAGGCATCTTTGTAATGTCTTGGCCTTCCAGGATGATCTGCCCTTCGGCGGCGGGCGTGATGCCGCAGATCGTATTCAGCGTAGTGCTCTTGCCCGCGCCGTTGGCGCCGATGAGGGTAACGATCTCGCCCTCTTCCACTTCGAGCGATATGCCCTTCAGCGCGTGTATCTTGCCGTAGTAGGTGTGAATGTTTCTGACTTCTAGTAGCGCCATGCGCTTTGCTCCTCAGGTTTTATGCGCCTATATTACGTCCGCGCCCAGGTATGCCTCGATCACGCGCGGGTTGTTCTGCACCTCGGTTGGTGTGCCTTCGGCGATCTTCGCGCCATAGTCGAGCACGGTCACCTGGTCTGAGATGGTCATCACGACGTTCATATCGTGCTCGATCAATAGAATGGTCAGGCCGCGTTCGTCACATAGTTTGCGTATGAACCGCATCATGCCCTCGGTTTCTTGTGGGTTCATGCCGGCAGCCGGCTCGTCGAGCAAGAGCAGCCGGGGGTTGCTGGCGAGCGCCCGCGCGATCTCTAGCCGACGTTGGCTGCCATAGGGCAGGTTGCGTGCCATCACATCACCTTGTCCCTGTAAGCCCACATAGCTAAGCAGCTCGCCGGCCTGCCGGACGATCTTTGTCTTTGGGGTGAGGGCAGAGAGCATATATTGGACGGTGCGCCGGACCGACCGGAGCGCCCTAAGGCCGGGGTTCGCGGCGGCGCGCGATATGCTGTGCAACCTATGCATCCCCACCAAGACGTTCTCGATGGCGCTCATCGCGCCGAACAAACGGATGTTTTGATAGGTGCGCGCAATACCCAGATGCATTACTTGGTCGGGACGCATCCCCGCGATCGCTTTACCGTCAAACAAGAGTTCGCCTTCTTCGGGTACATAGAAGCCCGATATGCAGTTGAAGAACGTGGTTTTACCTGCACCGTTGGGTCCGATG
>CAZJBO010000149.1:0-6880 GCA_964544075.1 uncultured Anaerolineae bacterium | reverse complement strand
TGCTCAAACCTCCTCTCCGGCCAGAATCGTTGTGATGGGCGAGGGTGTCGGTTCAAGCCCGGCTCGGTAGCCGAACATGGCTTCGACCTCTTGTGCCAGCTTGCGGTTGAGCAGGCCGACCGGGATGTGCACCGGACAGACTCGTGTGCACTCGCCACAGCCGATGCAGCGCCCTGCCAGATGATAGGCGCGCCCCAGGTGGAAGGTGCGCTTTGCATCGACATCGATCCCCATGCTCACCCATAAGGAATCGTCGCGCTCGTAAAGACAAACCGGACAATCGCACATCGGGCACACCTGCCGGCAGGCGTAGCAACGGATACAGCGGTCAAACTGCGCCAGCCAGAACGCAGCGCGGTCGGCGGGCGACATCGCGTCAAGAGCGGCGAGCTTCATATCAGCCTTCTCGTCGATCTCCACCGCCGCCGGTTCCCCTATGAGGCTGTCGTATATGGCGGGTGTACGGGTGTCACAGAGCGTGCAGCGCTTCTGTAACGTGCTGTCGGCGGCGCGCCCGAAGCCGGCGCCTTCAAGGATGCCGTCACATGCCACACCGATGATGTGGACCTGTGCGCGCGCGAAGCGATGCTCGGCGAGCAGCACATTGATCGCGCGGCTATCGCAAGGCTTGACGACGATCGCCACACGCCCAGCCTCGGCTTCCTTCTGTGCATCTTGCGCATCCTGTGCGCCCGGCTTGAGCTTGTCGTGCAGATAAGTGACGAGGTTGTGTGTGCATTGCCGGTTCCAGACCAAGCGCTCTACGTCTTCGGGCCGGTATATAAAGGCCGGGCGTGTCCGACCACGCGGCCCAAGCTCGTATCCGATGACACATACCACCTCTCCGCTTGACAGTAGCGCTCTTGCTTTGTCTTGTATTTCGGCGGTATAGGTCATGGTCGGCCTCCCACCTTCGCGTCTACAAAGTCCTTTGAAGTTATCTTAAAGCTATAGAAGCCATTGCTACCCTGCCGCCACCGGCACGGCCCCAGCGTGCGCACCGCCTCGGTGAACTCATTTACGATCTTTGCGAAGCGGTCGCCCTCGGATGCCGATACCCAGTCGAGCCGCAAGCGCTCCGGCTCCAGCCCGGCGAAGGTCATGAGGCTGTGCAATATGGGCAAACGTTTGGCCGTGCGGTGATTGCCGCTATCGTAGTGACATTCCCCGATATGGCAGCCCAACACCAATACTCCATCGGCGCCCTGGTCGAAGGCGCGCATAATCAGCTCTGGCGAAACGCGCCCCGAACATGGCACCCGCAGCGCTCGCAGATTCCACGGAGATTTTAGCCGAGCGGTTCCGGCAAGGTCTGCGCCGGTATAGCTACACCAAGTACACAGGAAACCGATTATCTTTGGTTCGTAATCATTCATGCGCTTTTCTCCTTACGGGGCGCTCCTATGCCAACGCGCCGATAAGCTCGGCGATGATCTGCCGGTCATTGTAATGGATGAGGGATATCGCCTTGTTGGGGCAAGCCGCCGCACATGTGCCACAGCCCTTACATTGATACTCGTTCACCACGGCGTGCCCCTCGCTGATCGCGATAGCGTCATAGGGGCAGGCCGCCGCGCACTGTCCACAGCCGGCGCAGCGCACGTCTTCTACCAGCGCTACCGAGGGGTCGAGCCGGACGGTGCCTTGATCGATAAGGGAAAGCGCGACTGCCGCCGCACCCCCGGCTTGCGCCACGCTGTCAGGGATGTCTTTAGGGCTTTGGCAAGCACCGGCCAGGAAGACACCATCGGTGGCGGTCTCGACCGGAGCGAGCTTAGGGTGCTTCTCTAGGAAGAAGCCATCTTTGCTCCGGCTGATCCCGAAACGGGCAGCGACCTGTGCCGCATCGCCTTGTGGTTCGAAGCCGGTCGCCAGGATCACCATGTCCACTTCGATGTGATCCGGCTGCTTGTAATAGCTCTCATCCCAGCGCACAAGCAAACTGCCGTTCTGCGCCTCAACACTGCGCACTCTGCCGTGATAGAAGTTGATACCCTTCTGCTTGGTGCGGTTATAGAACTCTTCGTAATCCTTGCCGAAGGTGCGCATATCGCGGTAGACCTCATAGACCTCTGCGTCCATATAGCTGTGCACAAGCTGCGCCAGCTTAAGCGAATACATACAGCAGGCCCGCGAGCAGTACTCGTGATATCTATCGTCTCGGCTGCCGACACAGTGCAGGATGGCGACGCGCTTAGGCGGTTGGCCGTTCTTCATAAGCACCTTGCCCACGGTGGGGCCGCTGCTGTTAATGAGCCGTTCGAACTCCATTGCCGTGATGACGTTATCCAAACGACCATAGCCAAGCTCCGGCGCAAGCCGAGGGTCGAAGTCCTTGAAACCGGTCGCCATGATGATTGTGCCGACGGTGAGGTCAATGATCTGCTCCTGCATCTCGTGATTGATCGCACCCCGGTCACAGGCCGCGACGCATTCTAGGCACTCCGAACAGATTCCGCAGCGCAAACAGCGCGCGGCTTCGGCGAGGGCCTGTTCCTCTGTAAGCGCCAGATCAACTTCCTTGAAGTTGTTGCGCCGAGCCTCAAGCGGGATGCTGCCGATCGTGGCACGGTCCCAGCCGGCAGCCGCACCGGTGGCGATCTTCGCCATCACCGCGTCCTTATCCAGCGTGGCGACAGGCAGCTTGGCCGGCTCTTGTATGCCTTCCTCTGCACCGCGCAGATAGCGATCTACACAGCGCGCCACATGGTGGCCTTCGCCGATGGCATCGACCACGAAGAAGGTCATGCCTCGATGCACATCACCGGCGCAGAACACGCCCGGCATTGTGGTCATCATCTCGGCGTCGGTCTGGATGCCGATGGGGTAGCGGGTGTTGATGCTGCCATCCGGCGGCAAGAAGCTAAAATCCGGCCCCTGCCCGACGGCCCAGATGATGAGGTCGGCAGGGATAGTGTGCTCCGAGCCGGGTATCTCGTCCATATCGGGCCTGCCCCGCTTGAAGCCCCGGAAGTTCACCGCCACGCAGCGCAAGCCCACGATCTTATCATCTTCGACCACGATTTCTTTGAAGCTGCGACCTGGGTAGAGCGCAATGCCTTCCTCCTCGGCAACCCTGACCTCCCACTCAAAGCCGGGCATCTCGCCGCGCGGCTCCAAGCAGACCATCGCTACAGACGGTTCGCCCAATCGTCGGATGGTGCGAGCTGCGTCGAGGGCGACATTGCCGCCGCCCAGCACAGCCACCTTGCGCCCGCGCAGATTGATCTTCTCGCCCTGGGCCACGCGGCGAAGAAGGTCGAGGCTGAGCCAGTTGTCGGGATGGTTAGAGTTGCGGAGCGGTATCTTTTTGGCGCGGTGTGCGCCGGTGGCGATGATCGCCGCATCGTAGCCGTTTTCGAGCAGGGCGGGGATGTCGTCTATGTAGGTGTTGAGCCGCAGCTCGACGCCTTCTTCTAGAACTTGTTGAATCTCCCAGTCGAGCAGCTCCCACGGCAAGCGGTGTGGGGGAATGCCCACACGCATCATGCCGCCGGCCACAGGGAGACGGTCGAAGACTGTCGCAGCATAGCCCAACCGCACGAGGTCTAGCGCGGCGGTGAGGCCCGCCGGTCCTGCACCGATGACGGCGACCTTCTTACCGATAGGGGGGCGTTCCCGCTCGAAGGGTGTGCCAACACGCGACTTATCGCGCATGGTCGCCAGTTCGTCGCGGTGCGCATAGGCCCAGTCTGCCACAAAGCGCTTTAGGCCCATGATGTTAACCGGTGCGTCATATTGTCCTCGGCTACACGCATCTTCGCATTGGCGATTGCAGACGCGCCCACATACCGAAGGGAAAGGATGCTCGCGCCGGATTGCCCAGTATGCATCCGCGTAACGCTTCTGGCTGATAAGGGCGATATAGCCCATCGCGCGCTGGTCGGTGGGGCAGGCATCACGGCAAGGCGCAACCCCGCGCTTCTCTATGGTGTAAGCGCCCGGTACCGCTTGCGCCGAGTGGCGGTAGACGACCTTGCGCGTGCTGAGGCCCAGATCAAAGGGATTGCTTACCTCGATAGGGCAGGCCTCGGCGCATAGGCCGCAACCGGTGCAGAGCGCTTCGTCAATATAGCGCGCCTTACGGCGCACCCTTACCTTAAAGTTGCCCACGTAGCCGGATACGGTTTCGACTTCGCTGTATGAGAGCAGTTCGATGTTTTTGTGGCGTCCCACGGACACCATCTTGGGTGTAAGAATTCAAGCCGCGCAGTCGAGCGTGGGGAAGGTTTTGTAGAGCTGGGACATATGCCCACCGATGCTTGGCTCTCGCTCAACCAAGTATACATGCTTGCCCGCGTCGGCAAGGCGTAAGGCCGCCTCGATACCGGCGATGCCGGCCCCCACCACCAGCGTGGAAGTGTTCATCGTGACGTCACGCATCGCCAGCGGCGCGTGATGTCGCACACGCCCTACTGCGGCAGCGACCATGCTCTTGGCTTTGGCAGTAGCCTGCGCCATATCGTCAATCACCCACGAGCAGTGCTCGCGGATATTTGCCATCTGGAAGTAGAAGGGGTTTAGGCCGGCCTCTTCGCAAGCGGTGCGGAAGGTTTGTTCGTGCATCAGCGGCGAGCAGGAGGCCACGACAACGCGGTTTAGACCCAGCTCCTGTATATCTTGCTTAATCAGGTCCTGGCCGGGGTCTGAGCACATATAGCTATACTCGCGGGCCAGGACCACACCATCAAGGTTGTTTGCGTAAGCAGCGACATCTACGACATCCACCGTAGCGGCGATGTTCGTACCACATCGGCAGACATAGACACCGGTTCGTACTTTCGTCTGGTTCATGCTAGCACCCCTAATTGCAATGCACCGTTAATCTCTGCGATCAGCTGCGCATATGTGAAGCCATGCTGTGCCGCCACACCTGCCGGGCAAGCCGCCACGCAAGTTCCACAGCCTTTGCATAACACCTCGTTGACCTCGGCCACGGTGCTTCCCTCGTATAGGGTGACGTCGATCGCGCCGTATGGACACTGACCGACACAGGTATAACAACCGCTGCACCGCGCCGGGTCGATGTAGGCGGTGAAGGGTTCCAGGGTCACAGACCCGGCGTCCATCAACGCGAGCGCAGCGGCGGCGGCGGCGGCGCCCTGAGCTACGCTGTCTGGGATATCCTTTGGCCCCTGGCAAGCACCCGCGAGGAACACACCGCCGGTGTTCGTATCGACCGGGGCGAGCTTTGGGTGCTTCTCAAGGAAGAACCCATCAGGACCGGTGCTGATGCTGAAGACCTTTGCTACCTGCTTTTGGTCGGTTTGTGGTTCGATCCCGGTGCTGAGCAGCACCATATCCACCAGCTCTTCGTTTGGCTCTCCGGTGAAGAGATCAACTGTGCTGACTTTTAGCTGCCCGTTGTGTTGGCTCACTTGGATGTCCACGTCAAAGCGGACCATCTGCACGCCTTCGTCTTCGACACGCCGGTAGAAAGCCTCATAGCTCTTACCGAAAGTGCGCATATCGCGGTAGAACTCCACCACTTCGACATCCAATAGATCGCGCGCCAGGTGCGCCAGCTTGAGCGAGTACATACAGCACACGCGCGAGCAGTGTTCGTTTTGATCGCCTCGGCTGCCCACGCAGTGCAGGATGGCGATGCGCTTGGGTTTGCGCCCATCCTTTAGCCGGACTTCGCCGGTGGTGGGGCCGCCGGAGTTGACCAAGCGCTCAAACTCCATACCGGTGAGCACGTTGTCGAGCGTGCCGTAGCCGTACTGTGGCGAGACGGTGGGGTCGAAGTCTTTGAAGCCGGTGGCAAGCACGATCGTGCCGACCTCCAGCGCGAGTATTTCATCTTGCTGCTCGAAGTCGATGGCTTTGGTCTGACAAAACCGCTCACACGCGCGGCACTTGCCCTTCTGGAAGTATATACAGTTCTCTGTATCGATAACCGGCACGCGCGGCACGGCTTGTGCAAAGTGGAAGTGGATCGCGGCGCGGGTGCCGAGGCCCAGGTCGAACTCCGAGGGTATCTTTTTCCACGGGCACTTCTCTATACATGTCCCACAACCGGTGCATAGGTCTGCATCGACATAGCGTGCCTTCTTGCGCACCTGTACTTCAAAGTTCCCCACGAAGCCCGAAACATGCTCGACTTCGCTGTAGGTGAGCAGGGTAATGTTCTTGTGGCGTCCCACGGACACCATTTTGGGGGTGAGAATTCAAGCCGCGCAGTCGAGCGTGGGGAAGGTCTTGTAAAGCTGAGCCATATGCCCGCCTATGCCTGCCGCGCGCTCGACCAAGTAGACCTGCTTGCCCGCGTCGGCCAGGCGCAGCGCCGCCTCGATGCCGGCGATGCCGGCGCCCACGACCAAAGCGGACTGCTTGACCCCCGTACGACGTATCTCCAGCGAGGTGTGTAGGTCCACGCGCCGCACCGCTGCCGATACCAGCGCCTTTGCCTTCGCGGTGGCGCTGTGTGTATTGTCGGATACCCAGGCGACATGCTCGCGGATGTTGGTCATCTGGAATAAGAAGGGGTTAAGGCCTGCTTCGCTGCACGCGGTGCGGAAGGTCGTCTCGTGCATAAGTGGGGAGCATGAGGCTACTACCACCCGGTCTAGGCACAGTGCTTCGATGTCGTCTTTGATGAGCGCTTGGCCGGGGTCTGAGCACATGTAGGGATAGTGGCGGGCGACCGCTACATCGTTCAGGGTACCGGCATAATCGGCGACCGCCTCCACATCCACCATCCCGGCGATGTTGGTGCCGCAGTGACAGACGTACACGCCGATACGTTGGCCTTGCCCTGGACCGGCCCTGTCTTTAGGTTCGGATACTTGTTTGTCGCTAGCCGACTTCATCCGGGGGTTCTCCTTTCACTTCATCGACACAATGACACAATACGAAAACACCCAGCGCGACCTTGTGA
>CAZJBO010000148.1:0-6887 GCA_964544075.1 uncultured Anaerolineae bacterium | reverse complement strand
GCTAAAATTAGTATTAGTAGAAGGCGATAAGGGGGAACACGCCGATCTAGCCCAGGTACAAACACAGCTCCTCGCTCTGTTGGAAGAAACCTCGGCATATCGGGCATATTTCGCTCACACTAATGCGCATTTATTGGTACAATAGAGTTACTGGTGCCGCTCAAACACACGAACATCGGAGAAACCTTTGATGTTGCGCAAACATCTCTTGCCATCAATAACAATCATCGTATGCCTGCTATTTGGCGTGGCGCTGGTCAGTGCACAGAACACCACCTCGGAAGTTACGCCCGATAACACGCCCGGAAGCACCATGCAAGGGGTATTGCAAAAAGATACACCGGTCAGCACTGCTACGCTTATACGGGCCAGCACCAACACGCCCACAGCGGTCAACACCCATACACCCACACGGGAAAGCACACCGGAGGCTACACCCACCGCCTCACCGGAGAGCCGCCCCCAAGCGACGCCGACTATGCTGGAGAGCAACCCCGAAGTCGCCGCATGGACGGCATGGGTATATGAACGAGCAACCGGGCGCGTTGTCCTGATTAACTCAGAAGGGAAACTGGTACTCGAATTTACGTTGCAGATGCCCTTTGGATACGACACCTACCCAGAAGACATCGCCGTCTCGCCAGATGGTGTGCTGATTGCCTATGTCGTTGCCCACGGCACAACCGGCAGTAAACGGCTGATCGTCAGCGACTGGCGCACCAACGAAATTATATCGACAAACACTTTAACGCCGCTGTGGATAAGCGAAACCGAGGGGGAATACATCGTCTTCCACGAGACCGACGAGAACCTCGCGCTGGGCTACAGTCAATACCACCCTGATTGGCAATTCAGCCTCAATGCAGACGGAGAGCTTGTATTACCCGAAGACGGGACACTCGCGTTTGGGCAGAGGCTGGTGATGGGACGCTGGGAGATCGTTATCTACGATCCGTTATCCGACGAAACGTTACGCACCCTATATTCCGACAGCCCGGTAACGGCGGCAGTCGGCATCGCACCAGATGCCAAGCAAACCCCCATTGTATTACGCTACCGGGACGACGCGGTGTACTTCATCCTGGTGCCCGACGAAGCCGACGATGCGGACGACGGACGCCTCACACCATACGCGGGCTATGTCTGGAATACAACCACCAACACAGTATGCCCAAGCATTGCATATGGTGCGCTGCCGATGTATACCGATACGCTGCCTGCCACCGGCGAGGTCATCATGGCGCTCTCCGACCCGGCACTGCCTAACCATCAAGATGACTTCTCTTCTCCACAGCGCAATGCACTCTATATCTATGACCCCACGCTGGATGCAATCTATCCGTTCTACAACACATCATATTATTCTCTGGTAAACCCTCGGTTTATCCAGAACGGTGCGCGCATTTTGATTGGGGTTGCCGATAGGAACGGGAACATCTTGTGGTGGCGGGTAATCGACCAGAGCGGTGAATCGCAAACCGAGTACACCGGACGCTATAGAAGTGACGCCGAATTCTTAGGGGTGCCGGATGGATATATTGCCCTCGAACAAAACACCCAGGGCGAGACTTATTTGTTTCACCAGATCACGTCGCATAGGATCAGAGGCTTCAAGGCTGATGTCATATGGTACGGAGATTCCACGGCCTCCCCACATTTCATCTGGCAGCAAAGCGGCATAGAGCCGCCAACTCACTTTGATATACCCTGGGCACAGCTCGCCGAACCGATTTATGGCGATGGCGAATGCCCGGAATCGGAAACCGGCGGGGCACCGTAACACGGCGCCCGCGCCGGCCCCAATTTACTGTGCTGCGTCCGATGATTTCTCGTCCGCGCTCTCGGCTTCTTCCTCATCGCTGATCGGAACTTGTGTCTTGGCCTCCGAAGCAGAGCGCCCGGCATCTTTGACGCCGCTAAATACGTTGCGGAACTTGTCGGCAAACAGCGCGCCGATGCTTTCCCAACCGGCTTCCGGTTCGGCGCCCGCCCAGCGGCCAACCTCCTTGCGGACCTTGTGCTCGATATCTCCGCCCACCTTTTCCCAGCTATCAGGTTCAGCTTCTTCGACCGTTTCGGCCTCTGTCGCTTCTTCAGACACGTCTTCGGATACATCAACCGCGTCGGCTTCTGCGGGCTTCTTCTCTGTCTTGCCAAACGCGCCATGCAACAAAGTGCGGATTTTTGTGTCTATCTTCTCCCCGACCGTACGCCAGTCATCGCCCCTCTCGGCACCGGCCCATCCGCCCAACGTCTCGCGCAGCTGGACATCTACAGTGATGCGGATATCTTCCCAGCTCGCTTCCTCTTGCTCTTCAACGGGCTTTGCGTTGAAGACTTGCGCGATGCGGTTCCGGAAACTAGCATCGACCATACGCCCGATAGTATCCCAATCATCGTCAGGGGCAGCACCGACCAGCTTGGCGATAAAGTCGCGAATCTCGCCTTCGATTTTGTGCCCCATCTCTTCAACCGGCCTCTCCGTCTTGGGTGGAGTGCTCGCCTGGGGTGAGGACTCGGCAGCTTCGGCTTTGGTGTTCTCTGTTTGATCAGACATTCTTCAATTCCCTCGCTAATTCTAGACCCGACACCGAACGGTTCGTTCTACTTGTGTTATTCAATATAACGCAGCAGCGCGGAAAATGTTGCACAGTTAAAACCGGCCTCACTTGGGGATAGGATAAGGAGGCCTCTAACTCAGACGGTCGGTGCCGACCGGCGGCCAGGGCTGTGGGTCATCGGTCACGTCCGGCACCATCTCCAGCGCCGCCGCCACCTGTCGCGCGCTGCCCATACGCGCGTTCGCGTCTTTCACCAGCATTTTGTCAATCAAAGTCACAAACTCGATAGGCACATTGGGGGAATACTTCCAAAGCGGCGGGGGCGGCGCGTTGACAATAGCTTGCATCATCTCGGCGATGCCCTCGTAGTTAAACGGCGAAACTCCCGCCAGCATTTCGTAGAAGACCACACCCAAACTCCAGATGTCCGAGCGTGCGTCGGCGGTCTTGCCGAGGAACACCTCCGGGCTGTTGTACCCTACGCTGCCCAGAATCGTATCACGTCCGGTCAGGCGCGTGCCGTCCAGGAGCAAGGCTAGGCCAAAGTCGGTCAGCACGGGAGTCCCGTATGCGTCGAACAAGATGTTCTCCGGTTTGATGTCGCGGTGCACCACGCCCAGACGGTGAGCGCGCGTGAGAGCATCGCATATATCAAGCCCGATGTGGCGCACCCACTCGACCGGCAGGGCGCCCTTTAGCTCGATCAGGTCCAATATAGACCCCAACATCCGGGGCATGATGAGATAATGGTTATCCTCATCCACGCAGTAATCCAGCATCGGCATGATGTTAGGGTGGTTTAATGCTTGCAACACCTCAACCTCACGCTCAAAGCGCTTGAGGGCAACCCCGCTTGCCAATGCCTCTTGGCTGATCTGTTTAACCGCAACCGTGGCGCCGGTCTGCATATCCTCGGCTTCCCAGACTACACCCGCCCCGCCTTTTTCGAGAATAGAGATCAGCTTGTAGCGCTGGTTGATAATTCTGCCGCCCATGCTTGGCACCCTTGTAGCATTTATGGATGGACTGCCTAAAAACAATTATACAACAAGTAATGTAGTAACGCTGCTGTGGCGCTTCCCTCGAACACAGATCAAAAGGGGAGAGGGATACGGACGTTACATCCCCACCCTGAGGCCTGCAGAACGCGCAAGCTGCCCAAAGACTTTGACCATTTCGGCCAAAGGATCGGCCAACATATATTTCAGATCGGTTTCTCTAAAGGCAAACTCCACGTCCCCTCTACCCAGCAGCTTCTTCGCGACCGGGCGCATTGCCCCATCAAGCGCGACGAACTGTGCCAAGTCATAATCAGGTGGGGGGAAGTCGATACCCAACCCCGCCAGGCAAGCCAGATGTGGGAAGTTGACGCCCATATCCAATGACCCTAACAGACTGCCCCAAAAGCGCGGGTTGAATTCGATCAATTTAACCTGTGAGTCCTGTTCGTCGTACAGCATATCGACATGAGCAACACCGGTCCAGCGTAAAGCAGCGGCCAATTGCGTGATGATGCTCAAAGTCTGCGCGTGCTTGATGAATCGGATGCCTGCCGGCGGTGCAAAGCGCTTTGGCCTGGGGATGAAGCATTTCTGGATGGTATGCGCCAAGATATTCCCATCTTGCGCCAGAAAGCTGCAATCAATATCGTAACCATAAATGAAGGTCTGCACGATGTGTTGGCCTGCAAGCTGCGGGTTCGCATCGAGAAACTCCAGCAACAGAGGCAGCGTATCGAAATAGCGTATGCCTTGTCCGCCGCCCTTATCGCCTGTGGGCTTGAGCAAGACAGGGAAGGCGAGTTCGTCGAGCTTATGCCTAAAATTCGCATCGTCTGTAAATAGGATTGTATCCGGGCTGGGGAGGCCGTGCCGCGCCGAGAACTGTGCAAACGACCACTTGTCTATCACCGTGTCGAAAGTATCGCAGTCTGGCGTGGGCACCAACGCGCCAAGCGTCGCCAACTGTTGGCGATGCAAAGATACAAACCGCGTCGCCGTCTTCCCGACCGGCAAGATGATATCGCCGGACGTTTGTTCGACGGTCTGCACAATAGCATCGAGCCACTGAGCATCGGTCTCTGCCGGCGGAATCCGGCGGCAAGAAGATTTATGGCGCGAGAAGCGCAACGGCGCCCAGGGGTCTTCCGAGAGCACATGCAACCTCAGGTGAGGGACCTGAGCCAAACAGCGCGCCACGAATAATGAGAGCTTGCTTTCTCCATCAATCATCAACACCGAAAGATCATTGCTTGTCATAAAAAAATTATCCCCGTGGCTTGGGTGAATAAACACATCTGGGCATTATTGCCGCGTTCCATCTCACTCATTATAATAGCCGTCGTGCTGTCCGTATCATATTGCGGTGCGCGAGATGTATAGGTACAAGAGAAACCCGTATGCAAAGGCAACCTTATTATAAACCCGAAACCCCCTGGCCCTGGTTCAGACGGCAAGGGCACTGGATCAAAGAGCTGTTCAGAACCCTGCTGATGGTAACAGTCATCTACACCCTGCTGAACCTGGCGACACCTCTCCGGGAGGTTGAGGGCAGCAGCATGGAACCGAACTTCCACAACGGGCAGCGCCTTTTCATAAACCGCGTCGTATACATGACCGGGAAGCCACAGCGCGGTGACGTGGTAGTGATCCGTAATCCCATCAACTCCGCCGGCAAAGACCTGATTAAACGCATCGTGGGGCTGCCGGGCGAGACGATCACGATCGCGGCAGGACGGGTATTTATCAACGGCGTCTTGATCGACGAGCCGTACATCAAAGACTTCCTCAACCATCCTGAAGAAAGGACCTGGCGGTTGGGTCCAGATGAATACTTTGTGCTGGGCGATAACCGCAACCACTCTAACGACTCGTTTGACTTCGGCCCGATCAAGCAGAAGATCATCATAGGGCGCGCGTGGATATCATATTGGCCCCCCCAGCACCTGGGCCTAGTCCCCGAACAAGACTACAACACACCATAATCACAGAGAACACTTAGGGATATATACTTAATGGATTCTTACACACCATCCGAAGGACCACAACCCAAACTTAACCGGCACGGTTGGGTCAAAGAAATGTTACAAACCATGCTCATGATGTTGGCCATCTACACCCTGCTGAACCTGGCGACCCCTCTCCGTCAGGTCGAGGGCAACAGCATGGAACCAAACTTCCACGACGGACAGCGTCTTTTCATAAACCGCGTCGTTTACATGATCGGGAAGCCGCAACGCGGTGACGTGGTAGTGATCCGCAACCCCAAGCACGCCGACGGAGAAGACTTGATTAAACGCATCGTGGGGCTGCCGGGCGAGGCCATCGAGATCATCGAAGGCAAAGTGTTTATCAACGACAAGCCGCTCGACGAGCCATACATTGAGGCACTGCTCAAACGTCCCGGCGCAAAGACCTGGACGCTGGGTCCGGACGAATATTTCGTCCTGGGCGATAACCGTAACAACTCCAACGACTCTTACGACTTTGGCCCGATCAAACGCGAGACTATCGTGGGGCGCGCATGGATATCATACTGGCCGCTGCGATGGCTGCGCATGATCCCCCAACCGAACTATGATATCATGGCACAGCCGGCTGTGCCGTAGCGACACCCAGAACTATAAGAAGTATCAAGGCAAGCGGTGCCAAGCACCTATTTGGGGGCTTCCGATGGATAGTTCTTCTCCAAACAGACCGCCGCCCCACACGCACAGCTCTGCACATTTCATCCGCAAGCTGGGCGAAGCAGCCTTGCTGATGCTGGTCATCCTCACGCTCGTGAACTTGCTCAGCGCACACTTTATCGTCGATGGCCGCAGCATGGAACCGAACTTCCACAACGGAGAATATATCATCGTCAGCTTGTTTGATTATATGCTCGGCAGCCCACAGCGTGGTGACGTGATCGTCTTTCGCTACCCTCACGATCCATCACGCGACTTTATCAAACGGATAATCGGCTTGCCGGGCGAGACCATCACCATTGACGCCGGGCAGGTCTTGGTCAACGGCGTATCGCTGGTCGAGCCGTACATCAAAGCACGGTTCACCTATTCCGGGGAGAAAACATGGTCACTGGGGCCGCATGAATTCTTTGTGTTGGGCGATAACCGCAACAATTCCAACGACTCACACACCTTCGGCCCCATCCCGCGCTCGGTGATAGTGGGACGCGCGCGAGTATCATACTGGCCGATTCATATGTGGCGCATCATACCTCACCACAACTACAATGCCATCAGACCCTAAGCCATATGCACAGTATAATTTGTATCTGATCAAAGCGAACCACGAAGGACGGATACCCTTGTGAATCCCCTTATGA
>CAZJBO010000147.1:0-6895 GCA_964544075.1 uncultured Anaerolineae bacterium | reverse complement strand
AGCTTGCTACCCTTCTTGTACCTGAACTGCCGCATCACCGCGAAGATATTCGCTGCGTACTTCTCTTGAGCTTCCGGGTTGAGAGCGCTGGACGGGCGGAAGTATGCCAGCCGGAACGACGCGCCCCGGTCCTTGACACCGCGCCGCAGCACATCGAGCGTGCCGCGCTTGTCAATCTCCGATTTGAGGCGGCGCAAGAAGGAAGCACGCGCATTGTCCTTGTCGAGGCGCTCCAGCTTGACCCACTCTTGAGGTTGCGTAGCGACGATAAAATCTATCACGTCATCGGGGATGAGGCACAAGCTACATCCGTTACAACCTTTGTAAACTAGATATATAAAAAAAAGCAACTTTCTTGACATGAAAAGCAAAACAGGCTACGATAAACAAAGAATCTGATCGATAAATGAACTCTCCAAAGTTGCCGAAATGCGGGGGTGGAATATTGCTGCTTTGGCGCGGGAAGCCAAAATTAGCTATAACACTGTTCAACGTCTATGGAACTACGAATCCCAAGGTATGCAATTTGAGAAGATTTTACGAATTGCCTTGACCTTAGGCGTATCCCTTGACGAGCTTTTTCCCATCGCCAAGCAACAGGGAGAATAAAAAACAAGAGTCCAAAACTTTGCATTTGGACTCTTGCCTATACCTTGCATTGACATATGTCACGCAAGTTAGCTCGATAAGCCGCCCGCCCGTCCACCAAGACTATCGCGGGAAGCTCATAACTCAACCCGGCCTCAGGCCAGGTGGGGTTACACTTGAAACACAATACACTGTGCAGAACCGTTAAACGATTTTGCAGAATGTATCACCACAGGCACTTTAACAACCTAATATGTCTAGCACACTACCACTATATGGCAGAGCAGTGCTCAAAAGATGTTTTGTGCCGAGATTTACAGAGCGGGTAAAGGGATTCGAACCCTTGACATTCAGCTTGGGAAGCTGACGTTCTACCACTGAACTATACCCGCAACTGTCCGCATTATACGCCAAGCACGGGAACACGTCAAGAGTGGATCGCCCGAAAACTCGACTTCACTCAACTCAATTGCATGGAACTAGTACCAAGCTCGTACCCCCCACGAACAACGAATGCGATATAATGCCTTACCCACCTCGTGGGTCATTGTTACTAAGGGAAGGGGATTATATGCGCCAGGATGTCATACAAGCGCAGCTCAATAACGGCCTAACCGTCGTTCTGAAAGAAATGCACCACGCACCGGTTATTAGCTGGTGGATTTATTACCGCGTCGGCAGCCGCAACGAAGTGCCCGGCATCACAGGCGTCTCGCACTGGTGCGAACACATGATGTTTAAAGGATCACCGAAGTTCCCCGCCGGTGCGCTCGACCGCACCATCTCACGCGCCGGCGGCGCATGGAACGCCTATACCTGGATCGACTACACCGCCTACCACGAAACCATGCCCGCCGACCGCATCGACATCGCGCTCCAGCTCGAAGCCGACCGAATGCAGAACGCCCACTTCGCCCCCGACGCGGTCGCCTCCGAACGCACCGTCATCATCTCCGAACGCCAGGGAGCCGAAAACCACCCCCTGTTCTGGCTGCGCGAAGAAATGCAAGCAGCAGCCTTCCGGGTCCACCCCTACCACCACGAAATCCTCGGCGATATGACCGACCTCGAACACATGACCCGCGACGACCTCTACAACTACTACCGCCGCTACTATCACCCCGGCAACGCGGTAGCCGTAGCCGTGGGCGATTTCGATACCGACACCATGCTCGCGCGCATTCGCTCACTATACGAACCCATCCCGCCCGGCGAACCCATCCCACCCGTCACCCGCACCGAGCCGGAACAACGCGGCACACGGCGCGTAACCCTCGTGCGCGAAGGCAGCACCGCCTACGTCTCGATGGCCGTGCACGCCCCGGTCGGCACCGATGACGATTACTTCCGCCTCACCGTGCTAGATAACATACTCTCCGGATCAAGCGGCGCAAGCAACACCAACAAAACCAGCCGCCTCTATCGCGCCCTGGTCGGCACCCAAAAAGCCGCACACGTCCACGGCAGCCTTTCGGCCACCATAGACCCCTACATCTACTCCCTCACCGCCACCGTAACCCCCAACCACAGCCCCGCCGAAGTCGAAGCCGCACTGCTTGCCGAGGTCGAACGCATGATGCAAGAACCGCCCAGCGCAACAGAACTCGCCCAAGCCAAAAAGCAAGCCAAAGCCTACTTTGCCTTCGAGAGCGAAAGCATCACCGGACAAGCCGACTGGCTGGGCACCAGCCACATGATCGCCGGTAGCATCGAATGGGTGGATAATTATATGGAACGCCTGCTGGCCGTCAGCGCCGAGGAAGTCCAAGACGTGGCACAACGTTACCTCAAACCCCCAAAGCGTAACTTCGGCTGGGTGGTCCCGGCCAACGAAAAAAGCTAACCGGAGACAAGTGATGAACAAAACCAATACCCTGCCCGGCCCCGATAACATCACCCGCCACACCCTGCCCAACGGCATCACCGTGCTGGTGCGCGAGAATCACATCAGCCCTTCTGTGGTAGTCAACGGCGTGCTGCGCGCCGGCGCCATCTACGAGACACGCGCCACCGCCGGCCTCTCGGCCATAACCGCCGACGCCCTCATGCGCGGCACACAGACACGCAGCTTTGATGCTATCTACAACAGCATCGAAGCCATCGGCGCAAGCCTGAGCATCTACAGCGCCACACACAATACCTATATCTACGGCAAAAGCCTTGCCGAAGACCTCCCCACCGTCCTCGGTCTGCTGGCCGATGCACTGCGCAAACCAACCTTCCCCGAAGACCAGCTCGACCAACTGCGCGGGCAAATCATTACCGGGCTGCACATCCGCGCACAAGATACCCGCCAACAAGCCGCGCTCGCCTTCTTTACACTCGCATACCCACCCGAACACCCCTACCATCGCAGCGCACGCGGCTACCTCGAAACCATCCCAGAACTAACACGCGCCCGCATCGCCGCCTTCCACCAAACACATTACGGCCCACGCGGTATGATCGTGGTCGTGGTCGGGGCAGTCACGGCGCAAGAAGCCATCGCAGAGGTCGAGGCAGCCCTCGGCGACTGGGAGAACCCTGCACAAGCCCCCGCGCACAGCCTGCCCGAAGCGCCCCCACTGCACAGCATCGTGCGCCGCGATGTCGATATACCCGATAAAACCCAATCCGACCTCGTGCTAGGCGGCGTGGGACCGGCACGCAGCGCCCCCGACTGGTGGCCTGCCTACCTCGCAAACAACATCTTGGGCGTGTTCGGCATGTACGGACGGCTCGGCGCCGTGGTGCGCGACAAGCTCGGTTTGGCTTACTACTCGTATAGCAACATCGCGGGCGGCGAAGGTCCGGGCGCCTGGCGCGTGATCGCGGGCGTAAACCCGGCAAACGTCGAACTCGCGATCGAAAAAAGCGTGGCGGAGATCGCACGCATCACAAGCGAACCGGTGGATGTAGAAGAACTCGCCGACGTGAAAAGCAACATCACCGGCATCCTACCGCTGCGCCTCGAGTCAAATGAAGGCGTCGCAGGCACCATACTCTCGATGGAACGCTATCAGCTTGGCCTAGACTACCTCCAACGCTACAACGACATCGTGAACCAGATCACAAGGGAGGAAGTGTTGGCAGCCGCAAAACACTACCTCGATCCCCAAGCCTACGCGGTCGCGATCGCGGGTCCGCAACAACCATAACGGCGAAAGGGTTGCTTCTATTACGATTAATTCTAACCTATAGTAAGTATACGGGCAGACTGTATAGGGGCAAACTTGCATATTGCCGAGATTACGATATAATCGTAGCCGTAGTGTTGCAGAAAACATCACGGCGCGTCGGGCGTCCGCGATAGAAGCCCTCCGTTCCTAAAATTCTTTATATACTTAGTCCCATGCGCAAACCCGCCTATTTCTATATTCTATAAAGACCTCATTTTCATGTGCAAGTCACATTGACCCACACTAGTGATTAGGATATAATCAACGTTAACCTGATGGAAATCTGAGTGAAGCTAAGGTAAGGTACATGAACAAGACCTATCAAGCAAGTATTACGATAGAACTTAATCAAAAGAAGGTCAAAAACGCGAAGTTGGTCGTGGTCCACCCCCACACCAAACAGCGCGGCTTGCTGACATCCATATTCGTTGACGAACTGGGCGAAGGCCTCTATTACTACGCGGCGAAGGCAGGGCAAGAATATCTCGAAGATTTCGTGCACGGCCTGGTCGAGCAGTTTGCTAAAGCGATCGAAGGCTTCGGGAGCAGGACACGCGCCGCGCTCGACGCCGGGGGCGAAGCAGTGGCGCTTGCCAACGCACTGTCCGCCGACCTACAGGCGGTCTCCGGCGACAAATACGGCCTGTGGCTAGACGATCTCGACCGAGTGCGCATCGGCGAAGAGGACGTCGCATTCTTTACCACCATTAGCAATGCGCTCCCGGACCATGCCAAGCTCATTATCTGCACCCGCCAGATGCCCCAACACCCCTGGCGCGCGCTATTGGAAGCTGAAGGTACCGTGATTTTGAGCGATTACAACATCCCTGACGCATCGAAAGAAGACCTTCCATTGCTTGAGGTCTATGCCCTGGGCGCAGGCAACGCGCTCATCAACGGCGAACCCATCCTCTCTTGGGATGGTGCCCTGCCCCGCAACCTCTTCTTCTTCTTCGTAGATCGCCCTCTGGTCACCCGCGACGAGGTCTTCGCCACCTTCTGGCCCGACCTCTCGGTGAAGGAAGCAACAAACGTCTTCCACGTCACCAAGCGCAAGATCAGCGAACGCCTAGACCACGAACTCACCAGCTACAACAGCGGCTTCTACATCCCCTCCGGACAGATGAAGGTGCACTACGACGTGGTCGAGTTCCTCCAGGCCATCGAAGATGCCTCTACGCTGGACGACGACGAGGCCGTCAAGTATTACCGCCGCGCCATCGACCTCTATCGAGGCGGGTTCCTCTCCGGCCTCAACATCGAATGGGCCGTCGAGCGCCGCTATGCACTCAAGAGTTCGTATGCCCAAGCCCTCATCGCGCTGGGGCGCATCTGCAAGAAGCAAGGGAAGGACGAGGAAGCGCTTGGCTACTTCTTGCGCGCCCTCCACGAAACACCCGAACGCGAGGACATCCACCGCGAAGTGATGAAGCTCTACGTCAAGCTGGGCCGCCCCGAAGACGCTAAGGCACAATATCAGCGGCTCGCCGCCGAGCTTAAAGCCGATCTGGACATCTTGCCCTCACGCGAGAGCCGCGAGCTTTTCGAGAGCATCGGCTAACCCCCACCCCATGAAACGATGCAAGAACGGGCCATGCGGCCCGTTTTTGTTTTTGTGCCCGGCCCAATATTTGCGCTAACATAGACTCCGCCCCCTCCGTAGGAACGGCAACAGCAAGGCCCCAACGGGCCGCTATGTTATCCTTAATTCGCCCCCCAGGAGGCACACAGAAATGACCCAAACGCAAGTCAACCCGAATATCTTCCGGAAATACGATATTCGCGGCATCGCCACCGGCGATGACCCTCAACTCACGCCCGAACTGGCCTTGCTGGTCGGCAAGGCATACGGCACATACATGAAGCGCAACTTCGGCACCGCCAAAGCCTATGTGGGCGGCGACAACCGCGCCAGCACCGCCGCGCTCAAGACAGCAATCTGCCACGGCGTCGCCTCGACCGGCCTAGACGTAATCGACATCGGCGAAGTGCTCACCCCCAGCGTATACTATGCCGCCTCGACTCTGGGAGAGAACGGCGGCGGCATAATGATTACCGGCAGCCACCTCACCGCCGAATATAACGGCATCAAGATGTCTAGGGGCAGCCAATGCCTGGTCGGGGACGAAATCCAAACCATTCTAAAGCTGGTCCAAGACGAGGACTTCGAGGTAGGCGGCAGCATCGTCGAAGACCACAGCATCGTTGACACGCACCTCGCCACCATCAAGGGCAAAGTCAAGATGGGCAAGCGCAAGATCAAGCTCGTGATCGACGCCGGGAACTCACTGGCCGGCGTGTACATCCCGCCACTATACGAAGCGCTGGGCCTGGAAGTCGTCCGCCTCTACTGTGACCCCGACCCCACCTTCCCCAACCACCTCCCTAACCCGGAGAACCCCGAACTGGTAGTGGACCTACAAAAGGCAGTCCTGGCGCATAATGCCGACATCGGCATCGGCTTTGACGGCGACTCGGACCGCTGCGGCATCATAGATAACGAGGGCAACCACATCAGCGCCGACCGGACTACGGCGCTCTTGGCAATGGATATGCTCAAGCGACACCCCGGCGCGAAGGTTGTCTTTGATGTAAAAAGCTCACAGGCGGTCGTGGACGCGGTGAACGCAGCAGGCGGCGATGCGTCGTTCTGGCGCACCGGGCACTCGATCATGAAAGCACGCATGGCCGAGATCGGCGCACTACTCGGCGGTGAGGTATCGGGGCACATCTTCCTCGGCGAGGATTACTTCGGCTTCGACGATGCGCCGTTGGTCTCGCTGAAGGTGCTAGAGATTCTCTCCAACTCCGACAAGACTTGCGCCGAACTCTACCGAGACATACCCAAGCTGCACGCCACGCCGGAGATCATCATGCACACGCCCGACGCGGTGAAAGCGGACATCGTGGCAAAGGTTGCCGAAAATCTGCGCAAACGCTTCGATGTAATTGATCTCGACGGAGTGCGCCCGATCTTCGAGCACGGGTGGGGGTTGGTGCGCGTATCGAACACGCACCCGGCGATCACGATGCGCTTCGAGGCCGATACGAAAGAACACTTGCTGGACTATATGAACATCATCAAGAATGTGCTCAGCGGCTTTGATGCGATCGATTTCGCCGAGTTCGAGAAGGCGATCGCGCGGGTG
>CAZJBO010000146.1:0-6943 GCA_964544075.1 uncultured Anaerolineae bacterium | reverse complement strand
TATCAATAGCAACACGCTTGATATGCCCAGGCCTGTCCACATGAATACCTCGAACGCGCGTTTGTTGATCCGGTTGATAACCCGCTTGCCGATCCATACGCCCAAAGGTACCAAAAGCATCCCCGGCAGCGCCAGCGGCAGTGCGTCGAGGCGGATCGTGCCCTCGGCCAGGAAGAGTGGCAGCTTTATCATGTTGAGCAGGGCGAATAACAGCGTAGATGTACCGACAAAGACGAGCGGGTCTAGGTCCTGAAACAGCATATATGCGTTAAACGGCGCTCCGCCCATGTTTGCCAGCGCCGATATGAGGCCGGAGAGGAAGCCTACCGGGACGGCGTGCCACTTGCGGGGCTTGTATGCGATCTGGGCCAGGCGGTTTTCTATCATCTTGTAACCGATCATCAGCAGCCCCATCAGCCCGATGAGGGGTTTGATCGCGTCGGCAGGCAGCCGGGTGAGGAGCAGAAAGCCGGGCGCGACGCCTATCACTGCGCCGCTCAACAGCAAGCGCAAACGCCACCGTTCCCAGTTCCCCCAGTATGTATACAGAGCAAACCAATCGCCTACGATGAACATCAGCAGCACCACGCCCACCGCTTGCTTGGGCGCATCGGGCATCGCCAAGATCATTGTTGGGGTGATAAGCCCCGCGACCGGGCCAAGCCCGCCTTTGGCAAGCCCGGCAGATAGTCCGACGCAAGCCACGAGGATAACAAAAACAGCATCGCTCATTGAAGGTCAGTCCTGGTGTGAAGAAGAAGGTGTATGTGGGTTGTGCACGTGATTGTAGGGGCGCGCCACCAGCGCGCCCGGCCCCGTGGTTACCGGATTATTCCGTCAATTTCTATTAACCCCAGAACCATAGAGAACCGCCATCTGCGCACTGCTGTTTGTATCTCGAATAGGCTTTACAGCGCCACGAAGTATGATTCACATGCTTCGTCAATGAGCGCCGTGGTTAGGTGCGGTTCTTCGCCGATGTAGTCGCACAGTGCGATCACGACACGTAGGATGTCACGTGGGTGACACGCTTGGTAGACCATCCCCTTGCCCCGGTACCAGTTCTGAATTAGGTGCAGGAAGGACTCTTTGTCGAAGGGTACTTTCATCACTTTGCACATGATGCGGAACAGTTGGTAATACATCTTCTCGCTGGGGCTGTACACGCCTACCTTCATCTGGATACGGCGTAAGAACGCCGCGTCTACCAGGTCGCCGGGGTCGAGGTTTGTGCTGAATACGATCAATTGCTTAAAGGGCACGCTGAAGCTCTGACCGGTTTGGAGCTTGAGGAAGTCGATGCGCGTCTCCAGTGGCACGATCCAGCGGTTAAGCAGCTCTGCCGGGGTAATCATCTGTCGGCCAAAGTCGTCGATCAAGAACATGCCGCCGTTGGCCTTCATCTGGAGTGGGGCTTCGTAATACTTAGCGGTTTGCTCATAGCGCAGTTCGAGCACTTCCATAGTCAGCTCACCGCCGACCATGACCGATGGACGTTTGAACAAAGCCCAGCGCAAATCGACATCCCCCCAACGGGCCTGGATTTCGTTTTTCTCCATGTTGTATGGCACGTGGATTAGTTCGTCATAGAGCTTCACGATCGCACCGGCTGCCGAGACAGCATAGGGCAGCCAGATTGGGTCGGTGCCGGCGATAAGTTTAGCGACTGCCTCGGCGATGGTGGTTTTGCCGTTGCCGGGCGGCCCATAGAGGAAGATCGACGAGCCTTGATTGATGGCCGGACCGATGCGCCGGTCGAAGCCCTCCGGCAAGATCAACTCATTTAGAGCCTCTTGCACTTCCTCAGGCGTGACCCGCTTTGAGACGGCGGTTTGCGCATAGATCGCTTCATTATAGTCGGCAAGAGGCACCGGGGCCGGCCCAATGTACATGCCGCGCTCGAAGGCTTCACGGGCACGCCGGGTGCCTATATCGGTGAGCGTATAGACATAGCTTAGGCGTCCGATGCTGCCGGCTTTTGCTACCTCAACGATATGTTCGCGCTGCATGATCTCGACTAGGGGGTCGAGCACTTGCGAGTGGACCTTGATAATCTCGACCATGCGGGCCAGGTTCACCCGGCCTTCGTTAAATAAGATGCGTAAGATTATATCGTTGACGATCCCTACCGGGATGCCGAGTTCTTCGGGTTTGCGAATGCCGGAAATGATTTCTTTGATCGGTCGCGGATTTTTCTCTGACACCGTAACACTCTCCCAAACTTACGTCTATACAACTTTAGCGCACAAAAAGGGGCGTTTTGTCGCAAGCATCTCAAGTATATCTATGCTTGAGAGCATGTCAATTGTACTCTAATTCTATTTCTGGTGATAGCAGCACGTCGGTTTATCATTGGGGCGGCGTTCTGGCATTCTATGCGAATCCCAGGGCTGCGATATAATCCCTTGTAGTGTAACTGCCCCACGAAAGGTTTTTGATGACGCAATCCCTGCTCCTCGGTGTGGACGCCGGCACTACAGCTTGTAAGGTCGTGGTAGCCGACCAACATGCCCACATCCTCGGCATCGGCGCAGCTCCCTATCCGGTGAACACCCCGCGTTCCGGTTGGGCCGAGCAAGACGCGGATACCGTATTCAACGGCGTGATCGCTGCCATCCGCGCGGCGTTGGAGAGCAGCGGCGCAACCCCGGCACATGTGCGTGCCCTTAGCTTCAGCGGCGCGCTGCATAGCCTGTTTGCGGTTGATGCCGACGGCACCCCACTCATCCCTGCACTGATCTGGGCCGACAGCCGCAGTACCGACCAAGCGCGCGCACTGCGCACACGCACCGACCCTGCCGCCCTCTATCGACGCACCGGCTGCCCGATCCAGGCGATGTACCCTTTGTCGAAGCTGTGTTGGTTACAGCAACATCGGCCCGACGTCTTTGATGCGGCGGATAAGTGGCTCAGCATCAAGGATTATGTCATCTATCGTCTGACCGGGCGCATCCTGACCGAACCATCTATCGCTTCGGGTACCGGCTATCTGGACCTTGCTAAGCGCGCGTGGGACCCCGAAGCGCTCCGCTTGGCGGGGATCACGCCCGACCGTTTGCCAGCACTCCGGCCATCTGCGCACCAACTTCCACTCTCGCCGGCGGGGGCTGATGCCGTTGGGTTGCCGGCTTCTGCTGTTATCATCCTCGGCGGCAGCGATGGCGCTTTGGCAAACCTGGGCGCGGGCGCGGTTGAGGTGGGAACCGCAGCGCTCACCATCGGCAGCAGCGGCGCGCTGCGCTTTATCGGCGCGGCACCGCTCACGCACCCCGACGAACATACCTGGTGCTATCTGGTGCCCGGCGGCGCATACCTGGTCGGCGGTGCGATCAATAATGGCGGCATTGTCCTAAAGTGGTTCCATGATACCTTTGCCGAAGTTGAAGATGAGCAAGACGCCGCTGCTGCGCTCCCCCCCGGCGCCGAGGGTTTGATCTTCTTGCCCTTCCTCACCGGCGAGCGTTGCCCTAACTGGAATGCCGACGCGCGCGGGGTGCTCTTTGGTCTGGCGCTCGGCCATACGCGCGCCCATATCGTGCGCGCCATCATGGAAGGCGTGGCGTTCCGTATGTATAGCATCTTGCGAGCGCTCGATTCGTTAGATACTATCACCGCGATACATGCTTCCGGCGGGTTCATCAACTCGCCATTATGGTTGCAGATCGTCGCCGACGTATTTGGCCGTGCGATCCGCCTACCCGATACGCGCGAGATGTCGGGTATGGGCGCGGTATTCGTAGCGATGCAAGCGCTCGGTCTTGTCGATACGTTGGCCGAGACTGCGCGTTTTGTTAAGGTGGGGGCGGGGGCGCTGCCCGATGTCGGGAGGCACGCGCTCTATCAAGATTTGTTTGCACAGTTTGAGGCAATTTATGCGCACGTGGCGCCCGACTTCGCGGCGCTCGCCGACTTTAAACGCGCACGTGTGTGATAGTGTTTTGACGATGTTTTAAGGACAGCTTCTCATGGTGATACCGATTGATATTCGTACCCATGCCAAGACCGAGTTGCTCGATATCTCGGCGGATGTGCAGCGTGCTGTCGCCGAGAGTGGGGTAGTATCCGGTGTTTGTTTTCTATTTGTGCCACATACCACTGCTGCATTGACCTTTAACGAGAACTGGGACCGCGACGTGCGGCATGATATGCTGCTGACGATAAACGAGATGGTCCCCCAAGACTTGCGCTACCGCCACAGTGAGGGGAACTCGCCCGCACATATCAAGTCTTCAATGTTTGGCGTCAACTTGTTTGTGTTCGTCGAGCGGGGGCAGATTCAGCTGGGGCGATGGCAGGGGGTCTACTTCGCCGAGTTCGACGGGCCGCGTCACCGCACGGTGTGGGTTACTGTGATGGCAAGGGCTTAGGCACGTCGGGCGTTACGCAATATCCACGTTGCCCAACACCGCGACAACCTCGACCGAGAGCGGTTCGATGTAGTCTTCGTTGGTATCGTCATCGGTATAGTCGGCGCTCAGCCATAGCCCCGGCGCGGCTTCATGGAAGCGTGCGCCGACCTTGACCCGTGTCAGGGCGGTGGTATGTATCCGTACTGCCGCCGGCATGTTGTCGGGTATTTCGATCGTGATGTCGCCAAAGGTCGCGCGTGCCCAGATCGGGCCGGCGGGTAGGTCGGGGCAGACTAGGGTAATATCACCGATCCCGCTGCTGATGCGAGCCTCGTCGATTTCGAGCGCGCGCAAGTCCGCATCTATCGTGCCCAGATGGGTGCTCAGGAGCAGACACCACGGCACATCCTTTGTAAGCCCCATCTCCCAATCCGCCAGGGAGAGCAGCCAGCTTGCGTTGCGCCGCATCTGTACGGTTGCGTGGTTGTGTTCTACGGTCAGGCTTGGGCGGCTGCGCGCGGTGTATTGCCCGGCGAGCAATCGGCCTTCTTTGCGCAGTGCGCGCAGTTTGATGTCAAGCGCGCCGGCGTCGGCTTCAAGGATGGCTTCTTCGACGCTGCCGCGTGTGATGCCGAAGGTTCGGCCCTGCCGGGTGACGCCTAAGTCGCCCTGTCGCACGACCTGTATCCCCAGCGCTATCAGCAGCAGCATCCAGAGCTGACGTGTATCGAAGTCGATGAGCTTAAAGTTGACGAGTAGGAGCAATACGCCGGTAGCAATGGCGATGATCGGCCAGAGGCGCGGCGGTTGATTCGCTTGGCTTTGCACAGTTTCCCCTTTGCTGATGTGTTGATAAGAGTCTACAGGCCTCCGCCGAATTTTACAAGCGTCGCGGGCACGCGCAACGCCACCTCCGTCTTTCTCTTGACAAGGGCGGTGCCGAGATGTATAACGACAGCGGCTTGACAAGCGGTATGATGACAGGTATCAACCTGATGTATTTATGGGAGGGCCAATGATTAAAGTTGAAAACCTCACCAAACGCTATGGCACGTTTACGGCAGTCGATGACCTCAGCTTTGAGGCCGGGCACGGCGAGATATTGGGCTTCTTGGGGCCGAACGGCGCCGGCAAGACTACCACTATGCGTATCTTAACCGGCTTCATGCCCCCCACTGCCGGCACCGTCACGGTTGCCGGATACGACGTGTTTACCCAATCAATGCAGGTGCGGCACGCAGTTGGTTACCTGCCCGAAACCGTGCCGCTCTACCCGGATATGTCGGTGCGGGGCTACCTTTCGTTTATGGCCGAGCTGCGCCGCCTCAAGAAGCGGCGTGACCGGGTGTGGGCGGTGTTGGAGCGCGTCGATATGCTCGACCGTGCCGAAAGCCTGATCCGCAGCCTGTCTAAAGGCTTGCGGCAGCGCGTGGGCCTGGCACAGGCCCTGTTGCATGATCCGCCGGTGCTCATCCTCGACGAGCCGACTATTGGCCTCGACCCGCGTCAGGTGATGGCGGTGCGCGCGTTGGTGCGCGAGCTGGGCAAAGACCACACGGTGATGTTTAGCACGCATATCCTCTCGGAGGCCGAACAGATATGCGACCGGGTGCTTATCATCAACGAAGGGCGGGTTATGGCCGAGGGTCCGCCGCAGAGCTTGCGCGATAATTTGCAGCAAGGCGGGCGCATGTTTGTACGGGTAGATGCGCCCGATGGCGCCCCGCTTGCGCTGCTCGGCGGTCTGCCGGGGGTGGTGACGGTCGAGCCGATGGGAGCGGACGGCTTCACGGTGACGGCGGCGCACGGTACAGACATTCGTCCGGCGATCGCGCGCGCGCTTGTCGATGCGGGCTGGGCGCTCCTGGAGCTGCGACCGATGGCTATGACGCTCGAAGACATCTTCCTCGATGTGACGGCTCAGGCCGATGGCGGCGTCGAAGAAGAAGATGCGGTTGTTGTTGAGGAGGCGCAAGATGCAGAATGAGCAACTGTCTCCCCGGTATGAGGCCCCGCCGACGGTTTGGGTGGGCAATATATGGGCGATCTTTAAGCGCGAGCTGCGGCAATACTTTGTCTCGCCGATTGCGTACTTTGTCGCCTTTGTGATGCTGCTCATCACGGGGTTTTTGTTCAACTCGTATATCTACTATTGGAGTATCAACCGCGCGCCAGCCGACGGCACGGCGGTACCTAACGACATTGTCTTTCTTATGGTGCTGATGGCCCCGCTGCTCACTATGCGCTTGCTGGCCGAGGAGAACCGCGAGGGTACCATCGAGCTGTTGCTCACCATGCCGGTGCGCGATGTTGACATCGTGCTGGGCAAGTTCTTGGGCGCGTGGGCTTATTACACAATTGTGCTGGCGCTCACGCTCGTCTATCAGTTCATCTTGACCTCTGTCGGGCAGCCCGACCAGGGCGCGGTGATCGCGGCTTACTTGGGGGTGTGGGTCTACGCCGCCGCTACCCTGGCGATCGGCTTGATGTTCTCGGCCTTCACCGAAAACCAAGTCGTGGCGGGCTTCCTTAGCCTCAGCGCGTTGATGCTGATGTTCTGGTCCAACTTCTTCTCGCAGTCGATCCAGAACCCG
>CAZJBO010000145.1:0-6969 GCA_964544075.1 uncultured Anaerolineae bacterium | reverse complement strand
CGGGGTCGGCGCAGCCGACATATCGCGCTAGCCTGCGGTTTCAACCGCAGGCACCCCAGGCTAATAACAAGCCGTCGGCTGCGCCGACCTTGCGCACACTTTCCGGGGTCGGCACAGCCGACGTATCGCGCTAGCCTGCCCCAGGCCCAAGCCACCCACGCAGATCATCCCCAGCCGTCGATTCTAAACAATTTGTCTACTAAGTTAGCTTGTATTATAGTAGTCCTTAGCAACTCGCATCAAGAATAAGCTGGTGGCTTAGGGGGAACAATGATGGACTTCATAGATAAGGTACGCGAAATTGCTGTGTCGGCACCCAATGTGGCAGAGCACATTCAAGGCAACGAAGAAGCAACAAAAAACGCTCTTATAATGCCATTTATTAACGCGCTCGGTTACAATGTATTTAACCCATCCGAAGTCATACCTGAATTCACCGCAGATGTGGGCACCAAAAAAGGCGAGAAGGTCGATTATGCCATCATGGAAAACGGCAAACCCATCATGCTGTTTGAATGCAAAGCCTATGGAACAAACCTTAGCGATGTCCACGCTTCCCAACTCTATCGATACTTCTCGGCAACTGAAGCGCGCTTCGGCATCCTGACAAATGGGATAATCTATCGCTTCTATGCCGACCTCGACGCACCCAACAAAATGGACGAAAAACCATTTCTTGTGTTTAACCTACTCTCCTTTCAAGAAGCACTAGTTAATGAACTAAAACGCTTCACAAAATCAGCATTCGATGTAGACGAAATTATCTCCACCGCAGCAGAGCTGAAATACACAAGAGAGATTAGACGCATCGTTGCCGAACAATTCAGCAATCCAGACGAATACTTTGTACGGTTCTTTGCCTCTCAAGTATACTCAGGGCGCATGACACAAACGGTCATAGAACAATTCCGCGCAATCACAAAACAAGCGTTGAAATTGTTTATCAATGACCAAATAAACTCGCGGTTAAAATCCGCCCTGGCAGAAGAAACGCCACCGCAACGGGAAGAACAAGCCGAAGAACAAACACCTGAAGGCAAGAAAGACCATGGTATTGTAACAACCGCAGAAGAACTCGACGGATACTTTGTCGTAAAATCCATTCTAAGAGAAAACGTAGACGTAAAACGCGTAACTATCCGAGATACCAAAAGCTATTGCGGGATATTGCTTGACGACAATAATCGACGAACTATTTGTCGCCTCCGGTTCAACAGAACCCAAAAGTATATAGGCATCTTTGATGAACATAAAAATGAACAGCGTTACCCAATAGACGATGTCGACGACATCTACCAATACGCCGACCAATTAAAAGCTACAATAGATCATTATGTCGGCACCCCAGGCTAATAACAAGCCGTCGGCTGCGCCGACCTTGCGCACACTTTCCGGGGTCGGCACAGCCGACGTATCGCGCTAGCCTGCCCCAGGCCCAAGCCACCCACGCAGATCATCCCCAGCCGCAAGCATATCATTCACATCATGGCGCGTAGGTACCAAACGCCGCGTATTACGGTCGAGCAGCCCCGCCCACCATGCCGCCGCCTTCTCACCTGCCTCATCCGCATCAAAGGCCAAGATCACCTCAGAGGCCAATGCCAGCTTAGCCATCCAACGCGGGGCACGTGCCCCACTCACCGAACCGGTCGCCACCGGCACAACCAAGTCCCCTGCCGCTTGCATTAGACTCAGCGCACAGAACTCCCCCTCTACCAACACCACCCGCGCGCCCGCATATACAGCATCCACATTATAAAGGCCCGGCGCAGAACCCGGCGCTTGTATATACTTGCTGCCCCCGCCATTATATGAGTGCGCCTCACCCTCGAACACCTCAAGCCAACGCACATTCAAACGCCATATCTGCCCACCAATCCACCAGGGGATAAGCACACCCGGCGGCAGCCAGACCATCTTATCGCCATCAGGGGCCAAGCCCCACGCAGCACGCGGCGTATAACACGACGTCACATTATAACCCAGGTCTGCAGCACGTATCGTCGCATCGGTGAAGCCCCGTTGATGTAGATAGGCACACACTGCCGCGCTGCCTTCCTCCCACATTTTCTCCTCCCCCCATAAATCCTCCCGACACTTCGTCACAATGCGCAAAGCACTCTGCTGCCACGCATCCGAACGGAGCGCGGGCCGGTTATCGATTATCGGACGAGGACGCGGAGTGGGCGCAGCACATACCTGTGCGGCAGATACATTATCATCACGTGCCCCCCGGCGCGTCGTATGTGCGACAACCGCTGTCGAACCCCCGACATACTTCGGTCCTGGATCAACATTAAGGCGCGCACACGCGGCCCGAAAGCTCAAGCCCGGCTCACGCCAGCGCAGATAGTCGATAGCATCGCCCTTTGCATCACAGCGGCGGCACCAATAGCGCGGATTGCCGCCTTGCGTAGGGGTCGGCCATACCCGGAAGCGATCACGTCCCCCACAACCGGGACAGGGTCCGGCGAATTCGCCACCGTTGGTAGAGGCGGCCCGCTTAAGCGGAGTCTCGGCACCGATGAGCGCGAGCAGATCAACGTTTGTAAGATCAACCATTGCTTCACTTACCTAATAACGTATCTATTCACCTGGAGGCTTTGAGCCTCAGGCATTTTATGCGCGGCAAAGCCGCGCAAATGCAGGTCCAGGACTGCTAAGTCCTGGTGGGGGTGTGGGGGCAAAGCCCCCACAGAGAGCAGATGAACAAATACTAATAACACAACTCCATAGGTGTATAGAAGATATCCAAAACCCGTTTTAGCGTGGCAAGATTGCCATTCCGGGCATCTTGAGCACCTTGAGTATCTTGAGCATCTTGCATATATTGCCACCCAAAGGCACACGAAAACCCCGCCAAACCATGCAAGATTCCCCGAATACCTGCCCCTGAAACCTGACAATCTTGAGTATCTTGAGTAACTTATACGACGGTGAAGAGACGAGAATGTCTGTATAGCGTTCAACACATTCAAGATAACCAAGATATTCAAGGTACTCAAGATACTCACTATATAAGAGGCTGTTGCAAATCTTTCAGTTGCTCTTCAAGCGCCCACGCCCAACTGTTTCCTTGCTTGATGGACTGCACCGCGAGCTTCTTTTTGGCACGGTTTATCGAGCTGCGCGAGATGCCCGATGCTTGTGCTTTGGCGAAGATGCTGCGTGCCGGTAAAGGACCATCTTTGAGCATATGCAGAACGAACTCAGCCGCTTCATCGATTTTGCCAAACGCTTGTGGTGGTGTAGGTGCAGCGCCGAAGGCCAAACCAGCATCGGTTATGCTAAAGCCCAGCGCTTCGGGGAAGCGGGCCAGGTTGCTCTTGATGACCTTGAGGCGCACGCATTCTGGCATATTGGCATCGGGGCGGTCGACGGCCATGATAAGGCGGGCAAACTGAGGGATCGCGCTGCTGCCTCTAATGCGGTCGAGCGTTATTGTGTCGAGTGCTTCCATCGGGTTTGCTTTACGGAGATGGTGGGTTGCCAACACCGCGACATTGTGGTCACGTGCCAGCGCTGCCAGATCGTGGAGGAGGTTACGCATATCGCTGGAGTTTTCGTCGCCTTTGTGCCCGCCGCTCAGCGAATCGACCACGACCAAGTCGGGCTGATATTGGTGCACGAGGCGTGTAAGCTCATACCAACCCTCGTTGTCGTCCAGGATGATGTCCGAGAGAGGGTCTTCGCCGACGGTGGGGAGCAATATCTTGCCGATGGGCAAGTCCCATGCCTGGGTGCGTTCGAGCAGCAGCGCTTGCGATGCCTCGGTATCGGCCCAGACGACATAGCCGCTGCGTTTGCCGTGTTGTGATGCAGCGCTGTCGGGCCAGGGGGTATCTGTGAGGATGCTTTGTGCCAGCCTTAGCGTGAGCCATGACTTGCCGACCCCGGTTGCCCCGACAATGAGGCTAAGGTAGCCGCGTGGCAGCCAGCCCTTCCAAAGCCAATTGGTGCTGGGTAGGATACCGGCGAGGTCGGCCAGGGTGGTTGTGTGGCGTTCCTTGAAGATGGTCTCAAGTTCGGGTCGATCTTTGCAGAAGACATGCCAGACCTTGCGTACACCTTCGGCGCCTTCGGCGCGGTGCGCATCTATGAGGCTTTCGGCATACTCGCGCCATACGCCATATTCCGCATTGGGGTCGGGGTCGGCGTTAGTGCGGTGGAGTGCCTGGACCAGCGCAGTGAAGGCTTCCATTGCGGCGGCGTCTTGTGCCGCTTGACTTGCGTCGGGGGCGGGGAGTACACTAGCCGTACTGTGTGTTTGCGTTTTTGGCGCGGCTGCTTGTCTCCCCCCTGAGGCGGCAGCCTTTTCCTTTTCTTGTTCGGTGCTTTCTCGGTCGTCAACGTTGCTTATCGTCGTATCCATCGTACCACTTTCGGCTTTTGCTCGGTCTTTAGCAGAGCGCGCCCACAGCAAGCAGCAAGATATGTGCAGCTTGATTTGCCATATCAACGCATGTTGTGGTAAGATGGGGACACTACCGGAGACGCGCCAACGTCAACGGTGAATTTGATGACAAAGCCTGCCCAGGCCTTAATGTCCCCCCCAGCCGACCGCGCCATTTGGTCGGCTTTTGTTTTGTCTATCTAGCGCGTTGTGCCTTTAGTTGGGCGCGCGCGGCGTGTGTGTGGGCATGTATTTCTCCTGCCTAGCTGCTTACCGTATCTGCCGGAACCTTGTTGCGGTGTGGGGTGTACTTCGAGCGCCCCAGACTTTCCATCTTGCCTTTGTATGCCACCAAGTTTGTCTCGTCCACCAGCCATTCGCGCTGCACCTTGCGTGCCCGCACCCGGCCCTTTCTCACCAGGCGGCGCAGATATGCCACGCTGTAGCCGGTGAGTTCGGCAGCCTGGTCGGTTGTTAGCCATTTTGTATGCGCTTGTTCTGGCATAGGGTCTTTCTCCCGTTATGCTGGACATCTTTTATATTTGTGTAACCTGGTGACGTGACGATAGGACCAGGTTACATCAAAGCCGGTTGGATGTCAAGGTTTGGGGCACTAAATTAGCTTAAAGTTTTGCCACTACGCACACAAAATGCGCGTCGCTTTCTATAATATCACAGAAAACGCTTTTTGTTCGTTAGATATTACAAACTTAGCGCGCGCTTTGTCAGATGCCTTGTGGGACGGGAGGTTGGGACCCCAAGCGCGGCAAAGCCGCGCAAATAAGGGAATGCCCCCGGCTCGAAGCCTCCATCAAGATAAACGCCCAGCGCAGAGAGGCCGACCTGATAGACGTGGGCCGTGCGCACCCCCGGCCAGGTGAGCGAATCCGGCGCATTGCGTTTCAATATATGGCTAAATCGAAAATGCCTCTGTGAGCGCTCTGAAGCGCCGTGGGGCGTTTTTATTTTGAGGCCGGGCGGGGATTTGGACGCTGGAGAGGGTGAGGGGGGTGTTTGGGCGCGTTTTGGGACTTCTGGCCCGATTCCTGTATGTACATACAGGAACTTGTATACGCATACAAAAGCATGTATAATCCTGTATGTGCATACAGGAATCATGCGCCACGAGGTGAACCCATGCCAACAGTCATCGCTATCGCTAACCAGAAGGGCGGTTGTGGCAAAACCACGACAACCCATACCCTCGGTGTACACTTCGCCGAGGGCGGATACCGTGTCCTTATGATAGATATCGACCCGCAATCGTCGCTCACCAATTCGTGCGCGGTCAAAGACGCCGACGGGCGCTCGATCGCCGAGGTCTTGGGCGGGGCGCAGCCGGGCACATTGCGCTTGCCCGATGTTATCCGCAGCCTCGCGCCCGGCCTCGATCTGGTGCCCTCCCATGTGCGGCTGAGCGCGGTCGAGCTTCAGTTGGTCTCACGTATGAGCCGCGAGCTTCTGCTGCGTGAATTGCTCGCCCGGCAGCTCCCGGCGCGCTATGACCTGATCTTCATCGACTGTCCGCCCAGTCTGGGTTTGCTCACCATCAACGCACTTGCTGCGGCACATGGTGTGCTTAGCCCTACCCAACCGGCTAAGCAAGACCTTTATGGTCTGGGTTTGTTCATCAACACTTTGCGCAGTGTGCGGCAGATAAATCCGGCCTTGCGCCTTATCGGGGTTGTGCCCACCTTCTATGATGCGCGTACCCTACACCATCGTAGTATTGTCGAACAGCTCGACCAAAGCCCTTTGCCGGTGTTGCAAGTCATCGGACGTTCAATCCGTATTACCGAAGCTCCGGCGGTGGGCGAGACCATACTCACCTTCGCGCCGGATAACCCACAAGCGTTAGCATATCGTCGCTTGGGACGAGAGGTGGAACAATGGCTAGAAAGCGTCAACGCGAGGTAGACCTGGGCGCGGTAGATGATCTGCTCAGCATCGTGCAGCCGCCCGCGCCCCCATCTGTCCGAAGGACAAAGGATGATACACGGCCCGATGCAGCGGTTCCGGCCACGTTGAGCATGAAGCGTCGGGAGCGTGATGCATACCAAACACTCGCCGATGAGCTGGGCATGAGCCGGAGCGCGCTTATGCGTTATGCGCTGTTGTGGTGGTACCGTGAGTTCCGGGCCGGACGGGTTGAGATGGAGTTTGAGGAACGCCGCAACCCGCGCGTGCCGGAGCTGCCGTGAGAGGGGGAGGCTGATGATGTCAACCACTGTAGGCGATAGAGACCGCCGTTATCTCCAGATCATTCTTGCCCGCTTGCGTGTCTGTCGAGCGTACTTGCCGAAGTTTGGGCGCGGCAAGGCCGTCTCATTAGAGCAGTTTGGCGAAATGTACCGGGCCGACCCACTCTATGCTTGGTTTGGGTTAGATAATCCGCTGATGTATACGGCGCATAAGGTGGCCGGGGGCATAACTTCGATTTATCGCCAGATAGGGTTGGGGTGTGAGGAGCTGTTTAGGTGCATCCTTATGGATGAGTTTGATCTGACAGAGACGGATGCACGATGGTCGTATACCATCAGCGCGCGCGCCGGTGCCGAAAGGACTTTGTCTTTAGA
>CAZJBO010000144.1:0-6973 GCA_964544075.1 uncultured Anaerolineae bacterium | reverse complement strand
GCCCTCCGGCGGCGGCGCGCCAACTCAGCTCACACGCGGCGGCAAAGATACCGAGCCGCGCTGGTCGCCGGACGGCAAGACGCTCGCCTTCACCTCGGCGCGCGCCGACAAACCCCAAGTCTACCTGCTGCCCATCGCAGCGCCGGGCGGCGAAGCCCGCGCCCTCACCCAGATGGAACACGGCGCAACCGCACCCGATTGGTCACCCTGTGGGAAATACATCGCCTTCCTTGCGCGCAGCAACGCCGCCGAGCGTGCAAAGGAGGATAGCGAGGCCGAAGAAACCCCACCCGCCGATAAGCTCGAAGCCGAGCAGCGCAAAGCACGCAAAGCACATGACGAAGCCGCCCGCTTCGACCCCCGCGCCATCGAACGTATCCCCTACCGCGAGGGCACCGCGTATATGGATGACCGCCACGCCCAGATATACATCATAGAAGTCGCGGACGACGACGCCAAACCACGCCGCCTCACCGACATCGAAACCAACCACGAACCGCCCCGCTGGACCCCCGACGGCGCCCACCTCCTAACCGCGCGCTCGATCACGCCGGAAGCCGACGAACCGTGGCGCTGGCGCAGCCTGTTCCGCATCAAAATAGAAGACGGCAGCGCGGAACAGCTCACCGGCACAGACTTCGCCGACATGATGCCGCAGCCATCACCCGACGGTAAATGGATCGCCTACATGCGGCTCGAAGGACCGAAGTCCTTCAACGACCCGCGCATCGCCATCATCCCTGCCGAGGGCGGCACCCCACGTGACCTGGTGGCAGGGCTAGAACTCACACCCGCCGGCTTCAGGTGGGCACACGACGCCGACACGCTCGTCTTTATCGGCAACAGCTGGGGCCGCACCGAGATTTACACAGTCCCCACCGAAGGCGGCGCCGTGCACAAACAGGTCGAAGGGCTGTTCGACATACAGGGCTTCGACATCGACGCCGAAGGGGACATCGCCTTTGTCGCCAGCACCCCGCTCCGGCCACCCGAACTATTCCGGCAGGCCGCCGACGCCGCGAAAGCCGCCCGCCTCACCGAGGTGAACGCCGCGTTGCTCGACACGGTCATCGTGCAACCCACGCACGAGATGCGCTTCCACGCCCCCGACGGACGCGAAATCCAGGGCTGGTACATCCTGCCGGTGGGCTATGAAGAGGGCAAGACATACCCGCTGGCGATGAACGTACACGGCGGGCCACACGCCATGTGGTCGCCCGCCACACGCTCGATGTGGCACGAGTGGCAGTCACACGCCGCGCGCGGCTATGTGGTGTTCTATTGCAACCCACGCGGCAGCAGCGGCTACGGCGAAGAGTTCCGCAACATGCTCACCGCCAACTGGGGCGTAGCCGATATGCCCGACCAGATGGCCGGGCTGGAGAAGCTCTTGGCGAAAGGCTGCGTCGATGCGGAACGCATAGCGCTCACCGGCGGCTCATACGGCGGCTTCATGACCGCCTGGATGATCGGACATTCCGACCGCTTCGCGGCGGCGGTCTCGCAGCGCGGTGTATATAACATGTTCAGCATGTTCGGCACTACCGACATCCCATTATTCAACGCTAATGAACTCGGCGAGGTCCAGCCCTGGGAAGACCCGGAGAAATATTGGGAATACTCCCCGCTGGCCTACGCCCACAAGATCAAGACGCCGCTCCTCATCATCCACAGCGCAAACGACTTCCGCGTACCGGTCTCGGAGGGCGAGCAATTGTTCGCCTTCATCCGGCGCAGCGGCGGCACGGTGCGCCTGCTCCGCTACCCACGCGAAGGCCACGAACTCTCGCGCAGCGGCGAGCCAAAACACCGCGTCAGCCGTCTTTCCGAGATGCTCGACTGGTTTGATAAATATTGCACTAACGAGAAGGAGACGAAATGACCGACGAGAAGAAACTTACCGGCGCCGAAAACGTTAACTGGGACCTCACCGATCTCTACAACGGGGTAGATGACCCGGCGCTCGAAGCCGACCTCAAGGCCGCCGCCGCGCGTGCCGATGCACTGGCAGAGACCTACCGAGGCCGCGTCGCCGAGCTGGATGCAGACGAACTCCACACCCTGATCGAGGGATACGAAGCCACCGTCGAGCTGGTCCACAAGGCGGGGGCCTTCGCCCACCTACACTGGAGCACCAACAGCGCCGACCCCGCACGCGGCGCGCTCTTGCAAAAGGTCTCAGAGCAAGGCGCACAGATGGAACAAAAGCTGCTCTTTATCGAGCTTGAGTGGGCAAACGCCCCCGACGATAAAGCCGAGGCACTCATCAACGCGCCCAAGCTGGCACACTATCGACACTGGCTGATATTAGCCCGCCGCTATCGCCCTTACCTGCTCTCTGAGCCGGAAGAGAAAATACTCAGCGAAAAGGCTGTAACCGGCAGGAACGCATGGGGACGCTTCTTCGGCGAGGTGCACGCCAACGCCCGCTACGACTTCGACGGCGCGCAGGTGCCATTAGAGGTAGTGCTCAACAAACTGCGCGAAGCCGACCGCGCTGTGCGCAAGCGCGCCCATGCCACGCTCACGGCAAAGCTCACCGAGATAAGCCACACAAGCACCTTTATCTTCAACACCCTCCTGGCCGACAAAGCCTCAAACGACCGGCTGCGCAACTATCCCAGCTGGATCAGCAGCCGCAACATGCACAACCAAGTAGACGATGCATCGGTACAGGTGCTGGTAGATTCGGTGACCGCGCGCTATGACATCGTGACGCGCTACTACAACCTCAAGCGAAAGCTGCTCGGCGTGGACGAGCTTTTCGACTATGACCGCTATGCCCCACTGCCGGCGGCGGACCGGGAGTATAGCTGGGATGAAGCGCGCGCGATCGTGCTAGACGCCTATAACGCCTTCAACCCACGCATGGCCGAGATCGCCGCCATGTTCTTTGAAAACAACTGGATCGATGCGGGCGTGACACCCGGCAAGCAGGGCGGTGCATACAGCGCCTGGACCATCCCATCGCTGCACCCCTATGTCTTCATGAACTATCAGGGCAAGATCGATGATGTATCCACCCTGGCGCACGAACTCGGCCACGGCATACACCAATACCTGGCGCGCGAGCGCGGCATGTTGCAGGCATCCACCCCGCTGACCACCGCCGAGACCGCCTCGACCTTTGGCGAAATGCTGGTGTTCCACAAGCTCCTGGCACAAGAAGACGACCCCGCCGTGCGTCTGGCGATGCTGACGAACAAGATCGAGGGATCGTTCGCGACCATCTTCCGACAGATTTCCATGAACCGCTTCGAGGACATCATCCACACCGCACGCCGCACACAAGGCGAGCTGGCTACCGACCACTACAACGACGCCTGGCTCAAGACACAGCGCGATATGTTCGGCGACAGCGTCACCATGACCGATGAATACGGCATCTGGTGGAGCTATGTATCACACTTTGTCGCAGTGCCGGGCTATGTATACGCCTACTCGTTCGGCGAGCTTTTGGTCTTTGCGCTCTACGCACGCTACAAAGAACACCCCGAAGGCTTCGCCGAGAAATATCAGGCGATGCTGGCGATGGGCGGTTCCGATTGGCCTCACGCGATCGTCAACCCCCTGGGGGTAGACCTCACCGATCCGGACTTCTGGAAGCTGGGGCTAGCCGAGCTAGAGAAGATGGTGATAGAAGCCGAACGCCTGGCCGAGCAAGTTTAAGTGTAAGCTCAGGGGCGGGGCGCGGCCTCACCCCCCGGTTATCCATCCCCTGCCGGCACATCCACCCACACGCCGGCAGGGTTCCCCGCCGCGTCGAGCACATCCACACCACGGGGCGCGACATCACCCACATCGTCCAAGAAGTAATACATACCAACCCGCCAAGTGCCCCCCGACGGCACGCTGACATCCTCGCCCAACGTGAAGCGCGTCACCACCACATCGCCGGCACGCCACGGCCCGCGCCACGCCTGCACATCGGCCTGAGCGACGCGCGCGCCGTCGGCGTCGAGCAGGTGCACGAACAAACTGTACGGGCGGTCTGCCGGGCCGTCGGGCTGCCAATCCAAGCTAAACCCACCCGCGCCAAAGCGCCACGCGGCAAGCGTCACACCGTTTGCCAGGCGGCGCCCGATCCGGTGCCCGCCGCCTGGGGGCTGCGGTGCCTCCCAACGGGCCAGGGTGGGCTGCGGACCTCGGTCGGGCACCGTCAACCACAACATCGGCCCGGCAGTATATACGCTCGTATCGGCCCCCACAAAGCGCACATCCGGCGCATCATACAACAAGAAGCGCCACACCGCCGGCGTTTCGTCATGTTCGGGGTCATCGCCGCTGCTGTAGACCAGAATCCCGGCATCGCCCGCCATCTTGACCGCCGTATCACGCAGCGCCAAGAGGTCATGCAGCGGCATCCCGAACGCCGCGCGCACATCGTGTGTATCGACGAAAGAGAGCAGCGCCAGAGTCAGATAGGCCTGCCCCACCACAAGCAGCAGCGCCGCAAAGCCCAACATCCACGCCACGTGCCGCCGCCACCTATCGGCGAACGCCTTCGCACCCGCCGCCAGCGCAATGTATGCCGCCGGGAGCAGCGCAATCAGGTAATGCGGATAGACGGGGGTCCAGGGCACGGTAAAGGTCAGGATGGGCAAAGCCACCCACAAGCCAAAGACCCAACGGACCGGCGACCTGCCGCGCAATCCTGATACGAGCAGCCACAGCGCCGCCGCCAAGCTCAACACACCCTCCGCCCAGAGCAGCGGCCAGAGGTCCGGCACCGCGTCGAGATAGGCGCGGAAGGCCCTCGCGCCGGTCAGCGCGTGGATGCCCGCGCCGCCAATAAGCCGTAGGGCATACTCGAAGGCCGTCGTTTGGGGGAGGAGGGAGGGCGCACCGCTGCCGAGCACGCCACCGATCGACCGCAACCAACCACCTCGGAGCGCCGCCGCCGCGAAGGGGAGCAGAGTCAACACGGCCAATGCCCCGCCCATCCAGACACGCCGATCGATGCGCCGCCGCCCGATGAGGATAAAGGCCAGCGTGAGCGGGACAAGGCTCACCGCCGCCACATGAATCTGCACGGTCAGGGCAAGGATGACCAGGTGCGCAACCTGATATCGCCATGCGCCGCGCGTCGCGCTCTCCACAAAGCCGCGCAGCCCCGTGATGACCAACAAGAGCACAAAGGGCGGCAGGAGGTCTTGTGCCCATACTTTGCGCGCATAGAACACCCCCCACGGAGAGGCAGCATATAGCAGCGCGGCCAGCAGCGCCGGCCACGCGCCCAGATAGCGCCGCGCCAAACCTCCCGTCAGAGCGACCGCCAGCACGTTGAGCAAGCCGACAAACAAAGTCGCAATCATGGGGTTGGAAGAAAGCGCATAGGGGAGGGCAAACAGATACACGCTGATGGCGGAGTTCGGCACGCCCACCGACGACGTGATGCCATGTAGAGGGAAGCTGTGCCCATGTATCATATCGAGCGCCATCTGGCTGAGCAGCGCCTCGTCACGTTTGAACTCGCTGATGCCTGCCCATCCCATGCGCAGCACGGCGGCAAGCAGCAGGATCAATACAAAGAGCGCAAGCTCGACCCGCCTTTCGTATCCGTTCACCTGACGCTGCGCGCCAGACCCCACAGAGGGCAAGGTGATTAAAGTCTTTGCCACGGTAATACACCTCCCTACGAACGGCGCGCGCTGGTCATGTAGAGGCCGACCCAGAGCAGACCCAACAGCGCCACAGCTCCCAGCGAAACCAGCGATATTAGCGCACCCAGCATAAACGAACGCGGCGTGAAGACAAATTCTACCGTGTGCGCACCGGCCTCGGCGATGTATACCGCGCGGAACGCAAAGTTAGCCCGGTAGATCGGCGTAGGCTGCCCATCTATCCGCGCGCGCCAACCGGGATAATCGACCTCGCTCAACACAAGGTAGGCCGGGCCGGGCGCGCTCACCTCATACCGCCGGTGTACCGGCGTATATAGGGCAAGCGCGGCGCGGTATTCGCCCTCGGTGGCGGCGTCCAGCGGAGGGCCACCCTCCACATAGACAAGGGCGGCGGGGTCCCAGTCGGGCGCATGGATCGGGTCCCATGCCGAGCCGGTCTCGGCGCGCGGCACCATACGTGCCGACGGCTGCGCGCGCAAGTTCTCATAAACGCTCAAAGTGGGGTCATCGTCGAAGGCCAGCACAAAGTTCTGTGCATACGGCGCACCGGCAGGCGGGTCGCCTTTGGGCCGGATGATATAGCGTGCGCCGAGGTAGTTGTAGGCGGGCGTGCCGCGCTGCCCCACGCTCCAGTAAAAGGTCTCGTAAGCCGAAAGCGCCAACGGGTTGTGCAGCCCGTAGATATCATACAGGCCGTGGAACGCCGCCCCGTCGGGCTGCCAGTTGGGAGCCGCCCCCTCGATGCGGAAGATGCCGGGTTGGGCGCGCAGCCATGCGACGAGGGCAGGATGGTCATAGCCGGTGTATGGATCGGCAGCGTCGGTCTCGATGCCTGCACCGTTGAAGATGAGTTCGGCAGCGAGCAGGCATATCAAGAGCAGGGGCAGACGCTTCCGCCGGGTGTGGTGCACAAGGCATCGGACGCCCTGGGCCGCCAGCCCCGCCAACGCGAAGTCGAAGAGCAACACAAAGCGCGCCGGTGCGCGGAGGCTGCCCATAAGCGGGAGCGCGTGCGCCAACCGGTACAGCGGCGTATGCCCACCCAACGCCAAAAGCAACGCCGCCGCGCCGAAGACAAGCCAAAAGCGCGTGAGCGGCTGGCGCAGCGTCCGCCATGCGCCATACCCCGCCATCAGCAGGGCCAAAGCCCCCGCATAGCCCACCTCCACACGCTCCCACCCACCGCTGAAGTCATCGGGGCCACGCCCATATATGCCCGGCGCGAGAAGCCCGACCAACGCACGCGGCGGCAGACTATAGCACACCGCGTCCTCATAGCTGAGGGTGGCGCGGAGCGTATGCGGCTTCAGCTCCAGCGCCGGCAGCAGCGCCACCGCCGCGATCCCCAC
>CAZJBO010000143.1:0-7021 GCA_964544075.1 uncultured Anaerolineae bacterium | reverse complement strand
CGACGGTAAGCGCGCATGGCAGCGAGGTCCAGACGGTACAGCTGACTTCCCCGCCTGCCGGGACGCTCGTGGTGGAGACCGTGACGCGCTATGATCCCAGCGGCGCCGACGCCTTTGGGTTCATCATCACGCCGCTGGACAATATGCGTTATGAAGTCAAGGCGCTAGACGGCAATGCGGGTAGTGTGGTAGACCTCACGTTGTCGGTCTTCCGTCCTGTGGGCGGCTCCTACACATCTGCCTTCGACCCCGTAGACACTACTACCAATGACTTCACCCCGCTTGTGATGGCATCGGAGCGCGAATCGCTGCTCTTCTCGACGTTGACGGCTTATGAGCCTAACGGCGGAGGCGACTTTAGCGTGGAAGGCATCGCGGCGATTGAGGCTCTGTTTGATGACCCCGCCTTCGGATGTGCATCGCAGGACCCGATGGCTAGCGGTAACCTATGTCTGACCGCTTATCTGGTGGGCGGCGGCGGTAATGCGCAAAGCTATGCGCAGGTTTCTACCTTCTTGCTGCAGCGCGAGCCACCAACCCCGTAGCGTTCGTACCGACATACTTTAACCCCCGGTCGTCATGACCGGGGGTTATAATACCGGCGCAGCTCGCCAACCTGTGTGGCGGCTGCGCTTTGTTCTTTCCCTTGAAATGTGGTAGTGGTGGTCTCTAGAGCCATGCCTCAAACATGGCGGCGATGTTCTCTGCCGGCACGCCGATGCCCCATTCGCCTTCCGCGATCACGCCGCCTTTACCGTCATCGAGCGCGACCCGTACGCGCTGCACTGCTGCGCGCACTTCGTCAGGGGTCCCGAAGGGCAGCAGGCGTTGCCGGTCAATCTCGCCCCAGAACGTGATCTGCCCTTTATATTGCCGTGCCAGTGCCTCAATATCCATGCAGAAGAGCTGTGAGTTCAGCGCATCTATGCCGATCTCGATGATGTCTGGATAGATGGCGGTGATGTGCCCGTCGGAGTGCATGAAGGAGAATTTGCCGGCGGCGTGGATGGTCGAAACATATTGTTTGTACAGTGGTTTGAAGACCTCCCGCCACATGTTCGGTGAGATTAACAGCGCGTGTTGCGCGCCCCAGTCGTCGTTGAAGGCGATTGCGTCTACGTCGGTTTCGCACCAGCGTTCGATGAACTGCATGTTAAATTCATGGATCATGTCGCGCAGTTTCAATACTTCGTCTGTGCCGTAGGCCAGATCCATATAGAGTTGCTCGGTGCCGCGCACAAACTGCATCCGCTCGAATAGGGTGCCGAAGTGCCCGATGACGAACTTATTGCTTTCGGCACAGAATGGGTTCACCGCGCTGAAGTCGGCATTTTCGAGCGTCTCGTATGGCGGTGTATAGGTCGCTAACTCCGACCAATCGGCGAGCGCCGGTTGTTTTACCTCACCGATGACGCCCGGCTCGCCGACGTGCCAGACCGCCCCCCAGTCATCGACATAGGTGCCCACCACGTTAGGTATCCCTTTGGCGCGCTTCCCTTTGCCCGGTTTGACGGGTGCGCCTGCAATGTCGGTGGGGAAGCGTGCAAACATAGCGTCCAGTTCGGCGCGTCGGAACATATCGATGCCCGGCAGGTACCACAGATCGCGCGGCGCGCGGTCGGGTTCCTCGAACTTCAACGTTTTGATTACTCGTGTGCGGCTGTCCATTTCTCGTTTCCTTTTGTTACACGTTCACGCGCTCTTTGCCGCCCGCATGGTATGCCAATGAGGGTTTATCTGGAATGCTGTCGGCATATAGTCCCAGAAGTCTACCCCATGCAAAAACGTCTCAACCATATCTAATGTGGCCGGCGTATCTGGATATACTGTCTTGCGCCAACGGCTAAACGCCAAGAAGACCGGCCTGGCGATGCGGAATTCTTCGATAAACAAGCGCGCCGAAACCCCAAAGCGTTCGACAAAACGCAGCCGCTCGAATTCGGCAAAGAGCGGCGTGGTGTCATATGAGACCACCCGCCAGTTTGCTTTCCAACCCTCCGGCGTGCTGTCTAGGAGCATATAACGTGCCCCAATAACCCCGTCGAGAGGCAGCCCCACCGAGCCGGGGTTAAGGAAGTGCTGTTCCCCTATCGTGAGTTCCAGCGGGAGGTGAGTGTGTGCGCCGACTATGGTAGTTTCTTCCACGCCTGCCAGCTTTGCCGCCGTCACGTCGTCGCTGTCGGTCCAGTCGATAAAGCCCCAGGGGTTGCCCGGCACGGCATGGACCACGCGCACAGGCGGTGCGTCGGGATAGCGGAGGCTAATCTCGTCGGGCCAAGCGGCAATCGCGGCGTGTAGACGTCCGTGCATCTGGGCTGCCAGCCAGCCCAGGAAAGGCGCGTTAGCCCGCCAGCCTTCCACGCGCGGCGTGCGGTAGTCGAGCAGATAGTATTCATTGTTGCCCCGGATGACGGCACATCCGGCTTGGATCACGCGCGCAGTTACCTGTGCCGGGAACGGGCCTTTATGGATAAGGTCGCCGGCTATGATGATGTGATCGACAGCGAACTTTGCTGCATCATCGAGCGCGGCTTCGAGCGCGGGGAGGTTGCCGTGGATGTCGGCAAAGATGGCGAGACGGGTCATGTAAGCTCCTTGATAAAAAGATAATCTGTTAATTTTAGCAGAAGAGTGAGCATCTCGACAAAAATTGGGGCGATGTCCAGCGATGTCGCGGTGCACGCGGGTTTGACACCTTCCCCCCACATGTTAGAATTTTAGAGCTTTGCAAAAGTTAAAGACACCCCCCTGCTGTATAGAAAAGGACGCGCACACCATTTCTGCCGGGTTGCTTGTGATTCTCGGTGTAACGGTATTGCTGCGATTCGCCGCTTTGGGCACCGCCCCGCCCGGCGTTTATCAAGACGAGGCCATCAACGGCCTCGACGCGCGCGCCGTGCTTGCGGGCGATCTTCCCCCACCGCTCTACTTCTCTGCCAACAATGGCCGCGAACCCTTATACATCTACCTTGCTATGCTGAGCATAAAAGTGTTGGGTGCCACCGCTTTTGCCTTGCGGCTGCCGGCGGCCTTGCTCGGCGTCCTGACCATCCCGGCGGCTTACGCGCTGGGGCGTGCATGGTTTGACCGGCGCGTAGGGTTGTTCTCGGCAGGCGTGCTCGCGGTGATGCTGTGGCATGTCCACTTAAGCCACCTCGCATTCCGGGCGGTGGCGCTGCCGTTGTGCCTCGCGCTGGCGCTGGCAGCCGGTGCGCACGGCCTGAAAACCGGCAAACGTTGGGCGCTCATCGTCGGAGGTACAGCCTATGGCCTGTCCTTCTATACATACATGGCGGTGCGCTTTACGCCGCTGGCGCTGGCACTGATCGGGCTGTGCGCATTCCTCTATCACCGCGATGCGCTGCGCGCGCGTCGGCACCATCTGGCGATAATGGGCGTGACGGCGGCGTTGGTGGTGGCTCCGTTGGGGCTGCTCACCCTGCAAGACCCCGGTTTGGTGCTTGGACGCACCGGACAGGTGGCGATTTGGGAGACTGCCATCAACGGGGGTGACCTGCCCGGCACGCTCGCGAAGCATATGTTAGGGGCGCTCGGCATGTTTGGGCTGCGTGGCGATACCATCGCCCGGCATAACCCACCGGGGCGCCCGGTCTTCGACCCATTGATGGCGCTGGCCTGGCTGGTCGGTTTGGGGTTGATGCTGCGTGCGGCGCGGCGGAACCTTGCTGCTGCCGCCGTCGTCATATGGATAGGGACGCTGCTGTTGCCTACCGTCTTGGCAGAGGATGCGCCACATTTTCTGCGCGCCGTGGCGGTGCTGCCGGTGGCGGTGCTCCCGATCGGCTATGCGCTCACGCGCGTGCCACGCAAGGCGGCAGTGTTCGTATTGGCCTTGAGTGCAGGGATAACCACATATGATTACTTTGGTCGCTACATCCCCGACCCCAATACCGCGTTGGCCTTCGACAAGGCTGCTGCGGTGTTGGCGAGCGAGGTTAATATGAGCGCGCAAGCGTTGATCGACTGGCGCATTTGGGAGCGTTACCCGGCGATAGAATACCTGACGGCAGGTCACCCGGCGCTCCATATCTATTACGACGATCGTCCCACGCCCAGGCCGACGCCTGGCGCGCCGATGCTGTTGGTCGCGTGGCCCTATGAGCCACAAGCGCGCCTGACACAGTTCTTACCATCACCGGCGGAGTTTTCGGTTACCGTGGGGCCGGAGGCGCGGTATGCACCCGAAGCGGCGCCCTTCAACCTTTATGTGGCTTATGCTTATGTCGGGCCGCCGACGCCGAGCGCGCCTCTCGCCACCTTTGAGGATGGCATGGCCTTGCTTAGGGTGGACGGTGAGTGCGCCGAGGGCGGGGCAGCGCGCGAACTTGCGTTATACTGGCAAGCTGATGTGCAAGCTAGCGCTGCGTATACGGCCATGATTCATACAGACGACGGACAAGTGTACGACGCACCGCCCGGCACATGGGCCTATCCTACCGATCGCTGGCGCACCGGCGATGTGGTAGTTCAACGGGTGCGGGTGGCTGTGCCTTGCGATTATGGATACACTGCGTTAGCGTTGGGGCTATACATGTATAATGGAGTAGATGCCGTGCGCCTGCCGGTTGTCGATGCAAACGCGCCTGCGGCGATAGAGGAAGATGGGTACAGCATTCGGCTTGTACTTAGAGGAAGATAGAGATCAAAGTTAAATGAGTTTGCGGGGGTTATACCAATGCAAAACAAAACACATAGCCGCGCTTTGACGGTGGGGTTGCTCATAGCATGGCTCATCGGGACGCTTGCCGCGCTCCCGGCGCTGGCCGAACCGTTACAGCAAGGGAATCTGCTTGTTAATGGCGATATGGAAGGCAACTATGCGATGCAAGACGGCATCAACGAGGTGAAGATGCCTAACGGCTGGCGTGCCTGGTGGGTCGAGGGCGGCGGGAGTGCCGATTGGGATAACATGCGCCCAGAGTTTGATACGGGGCAGCTTGTGTTCAACCGTGTGCACAGCGGACAGCTCGCCGTGCGCTATTTCAAGATTTTTGCCGCATACACTGCCGGTATCTATCAGACCGTAGGCAACATCACGCCGGGCACGAACCTAGAGTTCACCGTCTGGGGGCACTCTTGGTCCTGCCTCGATTGGGACAAATGCCATGATGCAGCCGGTAACGTCTTCACCGACGCCGACCCTATTGCCATTCATATGAAGGTTGGCATCGATCCCTACGGCGGCACCGACCCGCACAGCGCCAACATCGTTTGGTCGTCTGAACTCGGCGTGGTAGACCACTATCAGCAGTTCAGGGTGCAGGCCACCGCTCAGGCCGACAAGGTGACCGTATTCACCTATGCCAACCAAGACTGGCCGGCCCAAAACCAGGATACCTATTGGGATGATGCCTCACTACATGTAGTCGGGGCAGCGCCGGCGGGTGGAGGGAACGCAGGTGGCAATGCTCCGCCACCGCCTTCTAACTGGAACGGTGTATCCAGCGTCGCCACTTACGAGCCGCAGGCCGATGGGCGCATCATCCATACTGTGCGCTCCGGCGAGACGTTAGGCGGCATCGCGGTTGCCTATGGCCTGGAAAACGCATCCGCAGTCTGTGCGCTTAACCCCGATATGCTCCCCGGTTGTCGTATCATTAGGCCGGGCGAGAAACTTCTGGTCGGGCGTGTCGATGTGCCAACAGATGCGGACGCATCTTCCTCGGAAGCAACACCGCCGCCGTCTGAGGGCAGCAGCGGTGGATCGGGTGCGCCCGCGCCGGGCGATAATCCCGCGTCGGGCGATAGTGATGAAGACGCACGGGCAAGCGCGGAAGGCAGCGCAGACAGCGCCGTTAACGTAAGCACTGCCGGCAAAGACGAGGGCGCTTCTTCAAATGGATCGGGTGCGCCGGATGCGCCGGACGCGCCGGCGGTTGTTATGGCGAGCGATGGTACGATTTGTTTTGCGCTCTTTCTAGACGATAACGAAGATGGAGTGCGCACAGAAAACGAAGCGCCATTGGCAAACGGCTTGGTGGCGTTGCTGCGGGGCGGCCAGGAGATCACTTCCTACCAAACCGATGGGGTGAACACAACCTTCTGCTTCGAGAAGCTGGAGCCGGGCATGTATACGGTCCGCGCAACCGCGCCGAGCAATTACCGCTTCATACGCTCACCGCAGCTCTCGGTGAGCGTGACGGCAGGTGTGCAACAAGACCTCTTGTTTGGCGCTGTGCCGGGCGAGGCGGCCTCTACTGTCAACGTATCGAGCGCGCCCGGCAATGCGAGGAGCGATGCGTCGGTCGAGGCGACGTCACAGGCAAATGTCAGCAAGGGGCTTCCCAATATCCTGTCGAAGTGGGTGGGTTTGATCGTCTTGAGCGGTTGCTTTGCATTGAGTATCCTTTGGGTGGTGTGGCAGGTGGCACGCCGCCATTAATGTCGAATGTCGAGGAAAATGAACATATGCACAATCTAAAAAATCGACTGGGTGTTTTGATCGTCGTGTTTGTAATGCTCTTCCCGGCGGTGGTGGCGGCGCGTCCGGCGGCGCAAAGCAATTTGCTCAGGAACGGCAATATGGAGGGTGGATTCAACGGCGGTGTGCCGGTTGGATGGGACCTCTGGTATGTGAACAACCCACATGATACATGCTATGACTTCCCGCCGACATATTCCAGTGGTCGCGAAGCCTACGAAGGCAGCTCTGCCGCGATGTATTTCTTGAACTATCACACCTACACCGCCGGTATCCGGCAGGTTGTGAACGTGGGCGCGGGCAATACGGTGCGCTTCACTGCGTATGGGCGCATCGTCTCTGCCGATACGATCGGGGCCTCCACTTCGGCGGCGAATGCGGCGGTGGAGATGAAGATCGGCATCGACCCGACCGGTGGCATCGACCACATGAGCGGCAACATCGTCTGGTCTCCGGCGATCAAAGCAACCGGCGGCTATCAAAAGTTTGAGGTGAGCGCTACCGCCACCGGTGGTGCGGTGACCGTCTTCCTCTACTCGCGTCCGTACTGGTGCAATGCCGAGAACACCACCTTCTTTG
>CAZJBO010000142.1:0-7026 GCA_964544075.1 uncultured Anaerolineae bacterium | reverse complement strand
TGCCGTTGAAGCCCAAGATGGGGGTCAGTTCACGCAGCAAGCCAGAATCGGCGGCGCGCAAGCGCGCCTGCTCTACCAGAGGCAAGTAGCGCTCCGCGTCGAGCGCAGCATTAAATGCGTCCACATCCAAGTCCAGCGATGCGGCATATTCTGTCAGGGTCGCGCGGAATTCGGTGTGCGTCTGTCCGGTCCAGGTGGCTTGACCCGTCAAGAGCAGATCATGCATCGGCCAGAAGGCGTCTTGGGCAGCTGCAGCCTCGGCAGCCTGCAGCGCCAGTGCTGCCTTGTCGTGCAGCTCGGTATGCGGGAGGTTCCGCCACAGTATGCGCACATCTTCGGCATAGCGCACACGCAGCGCATCGAGCGATGCGGCAACCTCGGCACAGGCCGGTGACTGGAAATCGCCGTACATGATGATGGTGAGGTAAGCGTCGTCCGGCCCGATGCTGTGATCGTCGGGTTCGCCTACCTCAAATGGGGAGGATGGAGCTGCGGTGGGCGGCATGGTCACGACGACGTATGCCGGGGGGAGAGAGGGCGCAGCGGGAGCCGCGCTCGGCTGCGATGCCGCACCGCAGCCCACGAGACAGGCCGCTGTGAACGCCAATGCGATATAACCGGCTGCCGCCCTGCAATGCATGTGTTTGCCCCTGCTATCCTCGGTTAATCGATGAAGCCATGACGCTCAAGCCAGCGCTTAAGCCTTCCGGCGCTCGGCTCTGATATCATCGAGCCACGGTCGATGTTGCGTGGGCTGGCGCCGGAAGGTAGGTCGGCGGGCGACTCGAAGGGCAGGTCTTCGCCCTTGTTGGCGACGATCAGAGTGGGCGCGGTGAGGTAACCGGTCCACGCCTCGACACGCTTAGCGGCTTCGGTGTCTTTGTCGAAGAGAATCTCGCGATATTCGACCTTCGCCTCGGCGAGTATGCGCTTCGCCAGGGTGACGTATGGGCAGCTCTTGGTGCGATGATACATGACAATCTCTTTGGACATTGTTATCTACTCCTGTTTCTATCTTAAAACGTTTCACGTCTGTGCGGGCGCGTCCGGCTGCTGCGCCGCGCTCTGGTCCGAAGCGCTGCCGGGATGCAGACACTCCAGCAATGAGGCGCGGTCGGCGTCGCTGACATAGGCGGTGATGTGGTCACCGACTTGTAAAACGGTGTCGCCATGCGGGATGAGCTGCGCGCTGCCACGATGGACGTTGACCAATACGCTATCGTGGGGCAAGGTGAGGTCCCGTATGGACTTGCCGACGGCAGAGGATTCGGGCGAGATTGTGCACTCGACAAAGTGGTGGGTATGCCGGTGTGCCGCGTGCTGCGAAGCGCGCATTTTGCGATCGACGCGCGCCAACAACGCCATGTTGTACGCGCGCACGATGTCCTGGCGGCGCACAACCCCGATCAATTCTCGATCGTTCTCCCGCGTGACCACGGGCAGCCGTCCCACATCCCGGATGCTCAACCGTCGCAGTGCTGCGCCCACCGGTTCGTCCGGGTAAGCGATGAGCAAGTTATTGCAGCTGGCGATGTCTTCTACCTTGCGCAAGTCCCAGCCGGGAGATTCCATCGCTATTTCCAGGTCTTGCAACGTGACAATCCCCAAAAGATCGCCGGCATGGTCTATCACAGGGAAGCCGTGGTGATGAGTGCGCTCGAACTCTGCCATTAGGTCGAGCAACGAAAGGTGGCCCGGTACCGTATCAACGTTGCGGGTCATCACCTCTTCGACCTTGACCGTTTCCATAACATCCACATCACGCCCTTGTTGGATGCGTACCCCACGCCGGGAGAGCTTGAAAGTATAGACCGATTCCGGTTCTATGGCGCGAGCGATGATTATGCTTATAACAGTTGCGAGCATCAGGGGCAGGATGATGTGATAATCACCGGTCATCTCAAACAAGATGAGGATCGCCGTCGCCGGTGCGTGCGCCGCAGCCGCAAAGACTGCCCCCATCCCCACGAGGGCATATGCGCCCGACGGCGCGGTAGTATTGGGCAAGAGGCCGTGGACGACCTGTCCAAACGAGGAGCCGAGCATCGCGCCCAGGAAGAGCGCCGGTGCGAAGACCCCGCCGGAGCCGCCGGAGCCTAAGGTGATCGCGGTTGCGACGAGCTTTAATAACAAGAGCACCAGCGTGGTCCCCACGGCCAGATCGCCCAAGAGGGTTGTCTCGATGGTCTCGTACCCGACGCCATAGATTTGTGGGAAGGCCCCGGACTCCTGATTGATGGTGAGCTTAAGCGCAACGCACAACACACCCATCAAGCCCAAGAGCAGCCCGCCAATGACCGGCTTGAGATATTCGGGGAAGCGCTTCCAGGCGTCAAAGAGGTCTTCGCCACGATAGATCAATTTGCTGTATACGACACCCACTATCGCGGCCAAGACGCCCAACCCGGCGTATAGGAACAATTCCCACGGATTGGTCAGCTCATAATTCGGCACCGGGAAGGCGCGTACCGAGCCTTCAAAGATGTGGGCGACCACATCTGCCACCACCGCCGAGATCACCACGGCGCCGAAATAGCTGGCGTGCAGCTCGCCCAGAATGATCTCCAGCGCAAAGATGGCACCGGCTATCGGGGTATTGAAGGTTGCCGCGATCCCGCCAGCCGCGCCGCACGCCACCAGGGTGCGCACACGGTCATCAGAGAGCTTGAGCCATTGGCCGAGCGTCGAGCCGAGCGCCGAACCGATCTGTACGATGGGGCCTTCACGTCCTACAGAGCCGCCGCTGCCGATATTGACCGACGACGCCAACGACTTGACCACCGCCACGCGCGGACGGATGCGCCCGCCCTTGAGCGCGACGGCTTCCATGACTTCGGGCACGCCGTGCCCTTTAGCCTCGCGTGCGAAGAAGTATACCAACGGGCCTACGATGAGACCGCCCAACGCCGGGATGATGACGATGTAATAATCACCCAAGAATGCGAATATCCGTTCGCCTGAACCGAAGAACAAGGTCTGTGCTTGAGCAATCAGCTCACGGAAGATCACCGCGCCGAACCCTGCCCCTACCCCAATAATCAACGCCATCCCCATAATGACGGACCATTCCGGCATATAGATCGCGTCCATCTTTGAAAATATGCGATAGAGTAAGCGTTGGGGAGCTTGCTTGATTTGCTCTATCCATGTTTCAATTGCCATTGTGCTCAATAATCCTTTGTAAATTATAGATTGACAGAAAGAAAAGTTGGCGTTCTGCCTAAGCCTTGCTATTTTATCCGGTCGTAGAACTCTTTTCAACGCAAGTTTTCGTGCCGCCAAACAGCTTGTTGGCGCACCCAATTCTAACCAACGCCTGGCGCCAGTACATATGTTCGGATAAAATATGCAAACACCTTTGAATTGACAGCATTTTAGCCAACAGGTACCATAGCAAACAATCGGCGTAACACTGAAGGAGACACCATGTTCAACCAAATTGTTCTTGTGGGCACGGTAAAGAAAGATGCAGATTTACGTTATACACCAAACGATAGCACCCCCGTCATTGATTTTGTTGTCATAGTAACCGAGCGTTGGGTAGGGCGCGACAACGATACTCCCCAGGAAAGAACAACCCGCTTCCGTGTGACAGCCTGGCGCAAGGTGGCCGAGGATAGCGCCCCATACCTCGTCGAAGGGCGCCGCATTATGGTTATGGGGCGCTTTGCCGGCGTGTCCGCGTGGATGGACGAGGACGGCGACCCCTATGCGCGCATGGATGTAACCGCGCGGCGCATCGTGCCGGTGATGGACGAAGCCGACGACCAAGAATTTCAGCAAGTTATGGCTATCGGCAACCTGGGGCGCGACCCCGAACTGCGCTACACACCAGATGGCACCGCCGTCACCGATTTCAGCCTCGCGGTGAACGAACGCTGGAGCGACCGCGAGAGCGGCGAATGGAAAGAGAAAACCCTCTGGTTCCGGGTCAGCGTGTGGCGACGGCAGGCCGAAACAGTGGCACAATACCTCTCTAAAGGGCGCAAGGCCCTGGTGATCGGGCGTATGACACCACCCTCCGCCTACATCGGGCGGGGCGGCGAAGCACGCGGGAGCCTTGAAGTAACGGCTACCAACATCCGCTTCCTGGGTGGCCGTGGCGATGACACCGCCATTAGCCCAAGCAGCGGCGCCAATACCCCCACCACATACGCCGGCCCACCGACAGACGATGGAGACGAGATTCCGTTCTAGAAGAGACAAACGCGCAGCGCCACCAATCCCACCGATTTAAGGAGATGCCCCACATGACACAGCGCGTAGTGAGTGTATTCGGCGGGGCAGCGCCCACCCCCGGCACCCCCGCGTACCAAGAGGCCTACACACTCGGACAACGCCTCGCCGAAGCCGACTATGCCGTCATGACCGGCGGTTATGGTGGTACAATGGAAGCAGTCAGCCAGGGCGCGCAAACCTCCGGCGGCCACGTGATAGGCGTGACGGTGGGGCTGTTCCAAGATAAATACCAGATTAGACCAAACCCCTACATCAACGAGCTTATACACTACCCCACGCTACACGAACGCCTACATCACCTGGTTGCGCACTGCGACGCAGCGGTCGCCCTATGCGGCGGCGTCGGCACGCTCTCGGAAGTGGCGCTAACCTGGAGCCTGCTTCAAGTGGGCGAGATAGCGCTCAAACCACTCGTATTGATAGGGACCGGGTGGCAACGTATCCTTGACGTCTTCCAGGCCGAGTCTTATGTAAACCACGCGCGCGACATGGCGCTGCTGACGCCCGTGCCGGATGTCCAGGCAACCATCCCGGCGCTCGCGGCCTGGTTCGATAACCCGCCGCAAATCCCGCTGCGCTTGGGCAAAGACTAAACATGAGGGACTGTGATGGACCAATTCGAGATGGCAAGCAGCGCGGTGCTCGACTGCTTGTGGCAGAACGAGACCTTTCCAGACCACTTTTACCAAGCAGGCTATGATCTACGCGAAGCCGCCAAGCTCATCAGCCAGGTATTTAGGGACGCCTACCTCACCTTCCGCGCCAGCGTGCCCACCGACGCATTGGAGAACCTCCAACAAGACGTGATCGACGAACTGATGCTACAGATGGTGCGCAACCCGGCCTTCATCGACGTGTGGCGGGCCTGGAGCAGCGATTATCGGGAACACTTCCTCGACCAGCAGAGCGAGCAGCCCCTGGCCGTACGCCTGGCTCAAACATACCCTGAGCAAGCCGCACGCATCTACAAAGATGCCTTTGATGCATGGCTCGAAGCACACCCCCACGCACCGGAGTAGCGCCTTACGGGGCTTGGCCGCGCCAGAATGGAGTTCACACAAGGGGCCTGTGGCAGCGCCTCAAAGAGATTGTCTAAATTTTTACGCCATGCGTTCAAGCTGCGCCAACGCACGCGCCCGGCAGCGCGCAGCGCCCAACACCACCACCACATCATCCATACGCGGTCCATGTACGTGTCCGGTCAACGCGGCGCGCAAGGGGAACATCACCTTGCGCCCACCCCAGCCGTGCTCTTCCTTGAAGCGTGTGCGCAGCGCGCTGAACAGGTCGCGCGCAGCGGTCTTTGCGATGGGGGCATCCCCAGGCAGCGTATCGACGAAAGCGCGCAGCACCACCGGGGCAGCGGCGTCACCGAGCGCTTGCTCTGCCTCCGGCGTCAGCGTCACCGCTCCGTCGGATTCCAGCGCAAAGCGCACCGCTGCCGGCGCGTCGCTTAGGGTTGCGACGTTGTCGCGTACCGCGCCCAGCAGCGTTGCCATCCAAGCGACGTCATGCAACCCCTCGGCATCTGGGTAGGCGGCGCGCAGCCAGGGCATGGCGCGTGCCGCGAGTTCGGCTGAGGTGAGACGGGCCATATGCTGCCGGTTAAACCACAGCAAACGGTCTGCATCAAAGGCCGCGTGCCCTCTAGAGATACGCGCCAAGCTAAAGCGTGCAATAATCTGCGTCGGTGTCATGACCTCATCGGTGCCGCCGGGATGCCAGCCCAACAGTGCAAGATAGTTGAACATGGCTTCGGGTAGGTATCCGGCCTCGATATAGGTGCTGACCTGCTGTTGAGGCGCGCGCTTTCTGAGCTTGCGCCCGCGCGCGTCGGTGATGAGCGGCAGGTGGGCCCAAAGCGGCGGTTCCCAGCCAAAGGCCCGGTACATGAGCACGTGCATCGGTGTTGAGGGCAGCCATTCATCCGCACGCAACACATGTGTGATCTGCATCGCATGGTCGTCAACAACGTTTGCCAGATGATAGGTGGGGAAGCCGTCCGACTTCATAAGGATTATGTCATCGAGCAAGCGGTTCTCGAACTTCACCGTGTCATGTACTGCGTCCGTGACCAACGTTGTACCGGTTTCGGGCACGCGCAGCCGGATCACGGTACCGGGGCCGGGCGCAAGGTTCCGGTCGCGGCAGGCGCGGTCATAGCGCGGGACCTGTCCGCGCTGCGTCTGCGCCTCACGCATCCGGTCAAGGCGCTCCGGCGTGCAATCGCAATAATAGGCATGGCCGGCGGCGACGAGTCTTTCGGCGGCCTCGCGGTAAGCTGCGGCACGCTTGGACTGATGATATGGGGCGTGCGGTCCACCGACATCTGGGCCTTCGTCTCGATACAGGCCCAACCAATCCAGCGCTTCTTTCATGCGGCGTTCGGCGTCGGGGTCGAGGCGGGTTTGGTCGGTGTCTTCGATGCGGAGGATAAAAGCCCCTCCTGTGGCGCGCGCCAGGCACCAGTTAAACAGAGCAGTGCGTAGGTTGCCCAAATGCGGCGCACCGGTAGGGCTGGGTGCAAAGCGCACACGTACGGCGGTTGGATTGGTCATGGTGTATCTCTCTAAAGTGTGGGCAAAAGGGCCGGGTGCATCTGGGCAGTTATCCGCGATTTCGGGCCGGAAAAGCGTTCATATCAACCGGGCGGGCGAAGATCATGCGGCCAGCCGGGGTCTGGATGTGCTTAGTCACCACGACCTCAATGCTGCGGTCGATGTGACGTCGGCCTTCCTCTATAACTACCATCGTGCCGTCGGGGAGGTATCCCACGCCCTGGTTAAG
>CAZJBO010000141.1:0-7044 GCA_964544075.1 uncultured Anaerolineae bacterium | reverse complement strand
CCTCAAAGACGTACAGAACGCCGATACCGAGTTTATATATCCCGAAGAAGATATCAAGCTGCCCGGTTATCACCCGGTGCTGAAAGCGAGCGAGGGTCAGGTCAATACAGCGCTTGCGCTAATCCGCCAGGCCGAGAAACCGCTCATCCTGGCCGGGCACGGCGTGCTTATGTCGGGCGCGATAGATGAACTGATGACCTTCGCCGAGCGCACCCAAACCCCGATCACGGTAACGCTGCTCGGCAAGGGCGCGGTCCCGGCAGGGCACTCGCTTTACCTGGGCATGATGGGGATGCACGGCACAGCCCACGCCAACCACGCGATCCAAGAGGCAGATTTGCTGCTGGCTTTCGGGATGCGCTTCGACGACCGGGTAACCGGCAACCTAAAGACCTACGCGCCCAATTCTAAGAAAATCCATATCGACATCGACCCCTCGGAACACCATAAAAATGTGCGCGTTGACCTCGACATCACCGGCGACCTCAAAACCGTGCTTACCCAGATCACTCCCCTGCTAGAACCGCTCAAGCACCCTGGCTGGGTGGAACGGATCGAAGCATGGCGCAATGACACCGCCATGCGCAACATCGTTAACAAGGAAACACCCGAACTGCTGGGGGCACAGGTCGTCTTCGACCTATGGAAGGCGACGAAGGGCGAGGCAGTCGTCGTCTCCGACGTGGGCCAGCACCAGATGTGGGTGGCGCAATACTATGAGAACAAAGGCAACCACACACACCTCAGCTCCGGCGGCCTGGGCACGATGGGCTTCGGCCTGCCAGCCGCGATCGGTGCCAAGTTCGGCAGGCCCGACAAAGATGTGTGGGTCGTCGTCGGCGATGGCAGCTTCCAGATGACCATGACAGAGCTTGGCACCGCTGCACAGTACAGCGTGCCCATCAACATCGCCATCATCAACAACGGCTACTTGGGCATGGTCCGGCAGTGGCAAGAGCTGTTCTATGACAAGCAATACATCGCAACCGAGCTGGTCAACCCCGACTTCTGTAAGCTGGCCGAGGCATACGGCATCGAGGCGCGCCGTGTCACCAAGCGCGCGGAGATCAACGACGCGGTCGCCTGGGCACAGAGCATCACCGACCGACCTGTGCTCATCGACTTCTTGGTCGAGAAGCACGAGATGGTCTACCCGATGGTGCCCTCTGGCGCAGACTTGGGCAATATGATCCGGCGGCCTTACCCGATTTACGATACTGAATAGAAGCAAGGAGCGAGTGCAATGATAGCGACAAAACACACTCTGGTCGCTCTGGTGGAGAATAAACCCGGCGTACTAAACCGGATCGCGAGCCTGTTTCGGCGGCGCAACTACAACATAGACAGCCTCACGGTGGGGCGCACCCACCGCCCGGACATCTCGCGCATGACTATTGTCATGGATGATGGCACCGACCCCACGCGGGTACAACAGAACCTCTACAAACTGGTCAACGTCATACAGGTTGACGATGTGAGCGCAAAACCTACCGTCGCACGCGACCTGGCACTAATTAAGGTCAAGGTCGATACCGAAACGCGCGGCCAAGTCATCCAGCTCTGCGACATCTTCCGTGCCCACATCGTCGATGCCGGCAAAGAGACCGTCATCATCGAGGTGACCGGTGACGAGCAAAAGATCGCCAGCCTGGTCGAACTGCTGCGGCCCATCGGCATTCTGGAGATGGTGCGCACCGGCGTCGTCACGATGGCGCGCGGCAGCGATGTACTAAAGGCCAACGGGTACAAACCGTCCGGCAACGGCAAGGTCAGAAGCAGCTAGAGCAACGCCAAGAAGGGGCGCGACACTTGCGACGGCGCGCAGTGCAGCCGGGTAAGGGCGAAGAAGTGCGCCAGATGCTTAGACAGTTACATTCATGCACAATTAAGGAAGAACAAAAACATGGCAACTATCTACTACGATAAAGACGCAGACCTCGGACAGCTCAAGGGCAAGACGGTTTGCATAGTCGGCTTTGGCAGCCAGGGCCACGCTCACAGCCTCAACCTACACGACAGCGGCGTTGATGTAGTTGTAGGGCTGCGCGCAGACAGCCAAAGCTGGGCAAAAGCCGAGGCCGCCGGTCTCAAGGTGATGACGGTCGCCGAGGCTGCCGAGGCCGCCGACGTGATTATGATACTTGCGCCCGATACCAAACAGCCCACCATCTATGCCGAAAGCATCGCGCCCCACCTCAAAGAAGGCGATACGTTGATGTTCGCGCATGGCTTCAACATCCGCTTCGAGACCATCAAGCCGCCGGCCTTCGTAGACGTGAGCATGATCGCGCCGAAAGCGCCGGGCCACCGTGTGCGTGAGCTTTATACCGAAGGCGCCGGCACCCCCGCACTGCTTGCTGTGGAGCAAGACGCCAGCGGCAACGCAAAAGCAAACGCGCTGGCCTATGCACGCGCGCTGGGCTGCACACGCGCCGGGGTCATCGAGACGACCTTTGCCGAAGAAACCGAGACCGACCTCTTCGGCGAACAAGTAGTGCTCTGCGGCGGCGTGACCGCGCTGGTCAAGGCAGGGTTCGAGACTCTGGTCAAGGCCGGCTATCAACCGGAGATCGCCTACTTCGAATGTCTGCACGAGCTGAAGCTCATCGTTGACTTGATGTACCAGGGCGGCATGAGCTACATGTGGTATTCGGTGAGCGACACCGCCGAGCACGGCGGCTATACCGGCGGCGACCGCATCATCACCGAAGAGACCAAAGCCGAGATGTGGCAGATGCTGGAAGAGATACGCGACGGACGCTATGCCCGGACGTGGATCGCAGAGAGCGCAGCCGGACGCCCTAACTTCAACAAGATACGGACGCGCGAGCAAGCCTTGAACATCGAGAAGGTCGGGCGCGAGCTGCGCAAGATGATGCCCTTCCTCGACGCAAAAGAGGTCACCGCAAGCGACGAATAGCAACCCTGTGTTGCTAAAGTGGAGGTAAAAGCCGTAGGCGGCAGAAGGGAACGTCTACGGCGCAAAGCCCCAAAACAGATGTCCCGCAGAACAGAATGAATTCAGGGGCGTAACGCAGCGCGGCCCGCCCCGGCCCACATATCAAAGAAAAGGAAACAAGCAACATCATGGACAAACCCGGCATTAATACCGACAAGGTACGCATCTTCGATACCACACTGCGCGACGGTGAACAATCGCCCGGATGCAGCATGACCAGCGCCGAGAAGCTCGACGTAGCACGGCAGCTCGCACGGCTCGGCGTAGACATCATCGAGGCCGGCTTCCCGGCAGCATCGCCCGACGACCTGGCCGCCGTACAGCGCATCGCCGGAGAGATCGGCACAGCCGACGGGCCTACGATCTGCGGGCTGGCGCGCTGCATCGCCGGTGACATCGATAAAGCCTGGGAGGGCGTAGCACCGGCGGTCAACCCACGCATCCACACCTTCATATCCACCTCCGACATCCACCTTGAGCACCAGTTCCGCATGACGCGCGCCCAAGCGCTCGAACGCGCCGTCACGATGGTGGGGCGCGCCAAACGCTATTGCGATGACGTCGAGTTCTCGCCGATGGACGCCGGACGCAGCGATCTATCCTATCTCATCGAAATGCTCCAGGCTGTCATAGAGGCCGGCGCAACCACGCTCAACATCCCCGATACGGTGGGCTACCAAACCCCTGACGAATACGGCACAATGATGCGCCACCTCATCGCCGAGACCCCCGGCGCAGAGCGCGTGATCTGGTCCACACACTGCCACAACGATCTGGGCTTAGCCACCGCCAACACGCTTGCCGGGGTCCGGGCGGGCGCGCGCCAGGTCGAGGTGACCGTGAACGGCATCGGCGAGCGCGCCGGTAATGCCGCGCTCGAAGAAGTGGTGATGGCGCTGCACACGCGCAGACCGTTCTATGGCCTCAATACAAACATCGTAACCAAGCACATCGCGCGCACCAGCCGCATGATCGTCAACTACACCGGCGCACACGTCCAAGCGAACAAAGCTATCGTGGGCGCCAACGCCTTCGCACACGAGGCCGGCATCCACCAAGACGGCATCCTCAAACACAAATCAACCTACGAGATCATGCGGCCAGAAGATGTAGGCATCGCGCAGAGCGAGCTTGTGTTGGGCAAACACAGCGGGCGACACGCGCTCAGGGTACGGCTGGCCGAGATGGGCTATGAGTTCGACGACGAGGGCTTGAAGCAGGTCTTTGCCCGCTTCAAGGCGCTGGCCGATAAGAAGAAGATCGTCACCAACGCCGACCTCGAAGCGCTCATCGCAGATGAGTTCTATGGCCCCGAAGAAATCTTCCACCTTGAGGACATCCAGGTCACCTGTGGCCGCTCAGGTATGCCCACCGCCACCGTGAACCTTGTCGGGCCAGAAGGCGAAGAACACATAGCCGCCGCCATCGGCACCGGTCCGGTAGACGCCGCCTATCAAGCCATCGAGCAGATCATCAACGAGCCGGTGACGCTGCTTGAATACCGTGTGAATGCCATCACCGAGGGCATTGATGCACAAGGCGAGGTGACGGTGCGCATCCGCCGCGACCATAACGGCCACACGCGCACCTTCGGGGGGCACGGCGCGGATACCGATATCATCGTCGCCAGCGCGAAGGCCTACGTAGCGGCGCTCAACCGGATGCTGGCCTACATCGGCTGGCAAGACCGCGCGCCCGAAGACGCTCCGGCAAGCGTCGGCGTCCGCGCTTAGCAGAGAGGGAATAATGCCTAAAACACTATTTAAGAAAATTTGGGATACACACTTGGTCGATGTCGGCGGCGCAGACATGCCCGCCATCCTCTACATTGACCTGCACTTGGTCCACGAAGTCACCTCACCGCAAGCCTTCACAGAGCTGCGCACGCGCGGCATCAAGGTGCACCGGCCCGCGCAGACCCTCGCCACAATGGACCACAGCACACCCACCACCGCACGCGGCGCCGACGGCAAGATCGCCATCACCGACGCAATGGCCGCCGCGCAGCTACAGCAGATGGCGGCCAACTGCCGCGACTTCGGCATCCCGCTCTACGACATGGACAGCGCACACCGGGGCGTGGTGCATGTGATGGGTCCAGAGCTGGGCGCAACCCAGCCCGGCATGACCATAGTATGTGGCGACAGCCACACCAGCACACACGGCGCGTTTGGCGCGCTGGCCTTCGGCATCGGCACCAGCGAAGTCGGACATGTGCTGTCCACGCAATGCCTGCTCCAATGGCCGCCGAAGACCTTTGAGGTGCGCTTTGAAGGACAAGCGCCGCCCGGCGTCACCGCCAAAGATATGATCCTTGCGCTGATCGCCAAGATCGGCGTGGGCGGCGGCACCGGCTATGTCATCGAATACACCGGCGAAGCAGTCCGCGCGCTTGATATGGAGGCACGCATGACGCTCTGCAACATGTCGATCGAAGCCGGTGCGCGTGCCGGTCTGGTCGCGCCCGACGACACTACATTCGAATATCTTGCAGGCCGCCCCTTCGCGCCCTCCGGGGCAGACTGGGATGCTGCCATCACAGCATGGCGCAGATTGCCCACAGACGCGGGCGCACGCTATGACCACAGAGTAAGCATCGACGCGCGCACGCTCGAACCTATGGTTACCTACGGCACAAACCCCGGCATGGGCATCGGCGTCGGCAGCAGAATACCCGACCCCGCCGCCGTGACCGACCTGAGCCAACGCCGCGCGCTCGAAAAAGCGCTCGCCTATATGGGTCTGCAAGCCGGGCAACCTATCGCGGGGCAGCCTATCGATGTAGTGTTCTTGGGGAGCTGCACCAACGGTCGCATTAGCGATCTGCGCGCGGCAGCCTCGGTGCTGCGGGGGCGGAAGGTAGACGCAAGCGTGCGGATGCTGGTCGTGCCCGGCTCCGAAGCCGTTAAGCGACAGGCCGAGGCCGAGGGGCTGGACCACGTGTTCAAGGACGCGGGGGCTGAATGGCGCGAGCCGGGCTGCTCGATGTGCATCGCTATGAACGGCGACCACCTCGAACCGGGACAATATGCCGTCAGCACAAGCAACCGCAACTTTGAGGGGCGGCAGGGGCCGGGAGGCCGCACCTTCCTGGCAAGCCCGCTCACCGCCGCCGCTTCCGCCATCGCCGGGAAAGTCGCCGACCCACGGGAGGTGCTACCATGACCGATACCACATTCAAATCGACGCTTCTGCCGCTCCCGGTCGAGAACGTCGATACCGATCAGATCATCCCGGCGCGCTTTCTCAAGGTCATAGACAAGGCCGGTTTGGGCGATAATCTCTTCGCCGACTGGCGATACGACGCCGACGGGGAACCTAAACCCGGCTTTGTGCTCAACCAACCCGCCTACCGAGACGCGCAAATTCTGCTTGCCGGGCACAACTTCGGCTGCGGCAGCTCACGCGAGCACGCGCCCTGGGCACTGGTGGGCTATGGGTTCAAGGCCGTAATCAGCACCTACTTTGCCGACATCTTCCGCAACAACGCGCTAAAGAACGGTCTGCTGCCAATCGTGGTAGACGCAGAAACACACCGCCAGCTCTTTAGCCTGGTAAACGAAGATTCCGGCACAGAGGTCACGGTAGACCTTGCCACACAGACGCTCGCCCTCCCCGACGGGCGCGCGCTGCACTTCCCGGTTGACCCCTTCGCCAAACACTGCTTATTGAACGGCGTGGACCAGCTCGGCTATCTGCAAGCGCAAGCGGACAAGATCGCCGACTATGAAGACCGCGCACCGCCGCGCATCGATACAACTAAGCCCATTATCGACATTATCAACTCTTAGGGAGCGGGCACGCGCTCGTTCCCGATGGGGGCGGGCGCGTGCCTGATAGATGTCACGCGGCTGTCTCCCAGACACTTTAACCAAACCCTACAAGGAGACAGCCCGATGACACATGTAGACATCTACGACACTACGCTGCGCGACGGCACCCAACGCGAAGGTATCTCACTCTCGGTAGACGACAAACTCAATATCACCCGGCTGCTGGACGACCTGGGTGTCACCTACATTGAAGGCGGATGGCCCGGCTCGAACCCAAAGGACGCCGCGTACTTTGAGCAAGTCCGCGCCCTC
>CAZJBO010000140.1:0-7103 GCA_964544075.1 uncultured Anaerolineae bacterium | reverse complement strand
ATCCGCCGACTGCGACGTACACGCCCACCGATACCCCCACCCCGTCCGATACGCCTACCCCATCCGACACGCCGTCCGATACGCCCACCCCGTCCGACACGCCGTCCGATACGCCCTCCCCATCCGACACACCGACTGCGACGCATACGCCCACCCCGACTGCGACACCTGCCCCGGCAATGCCTACAAACTGGTATATATGGCTGTTGCGGCAGCTGATAGAATCATTGCACCTGCCGACGCCTTTGCCGTAGGCTCACGGCGCACTTCCCCGCCCCGATAACTGCCCGGACAAAATAGATAAAGCTCCTCCAATAAGACCAATAGTGCAACAACATTGCAACAGTGTCGGTATAATATATGCACGTTCGAGTCACAATCGCTTTGTTGAGCAGCTATAGGGCTAGATTGGCCTGGTAGGAGAACATGACCGCATTCATCACGTGCAAACGCATCGTCAAAGTGTACCGCGTGGGCGACCATGAGTTGGTCGCGCTGCGTGGCATCGACTTTGAGATGGAAGGCGGCGAGATGGTCGCCATCATCGGGCCAAGCGGTGCGGGCAAAAGCTCGCTGCTGAACCTACTCGGCGGCCTCGATACGCCTACGGCAGGGTCGCTGCTGGTGGGCGACCAGAATCTCTTAAACCTGAAGGGCAAGGCCCTGGCCAACTATCGCCTTAAGCACGTTGGCTTCCTTTGGCAGCAGATTGATCGTAATCTCTTCCCCAAACGCTCGGCGCTGCGCAATGTGACGCTGCCGATGATGTTAGCCGGAGTGCCGCCACGGGCGCGCCGCGCGCGCGCCCACGAACTCATGGAGGCGGTGGGCGTCCTCGACCAAGCGCGCAAATCTCCGGCCCAGCTTAGTGGTGGACAGCAGCAGCGCGTGGCGCTCGCCGTGGCGCTCGCGAATCGGCCTGGCTTGCTGTTGGCGGACGAGCCAACCGGTGCGCTCGACCGGCGCAGCGCCGAGCAAGTCATGGACCTGATAGATGACTTACGCCAACAATACGGCCTGACCGTCCTCATGGTCACGCACGATATCGAACTCACCCAGCACGCCGACCGTGTGCTCACCCTGCGCGATGGCGTGCTGGGGCAAGAACTCGACGGGGCCGAGGCCACACCCAAGATGGACGCCGAAGGCCACATCCGGCTGCCCCAGGCGGTGCGTGCCCAGCTCTCCGAAGCGCCGCGCATCTCGATAGAGGTGCGCCCGGATGGTGTGCTGCTGCGCCCCGAAGCGGAAGAGACCGACAATACCGACGAGATTTTACAAGATATGCTCCCCCAGGACGCCGCGCCCAAGCCCACGCGCCGATGGCGCTTGTTCCGAAGGCGTAAGCGCAAGGAGACTAAGCCATGACAGAGCCGTTGCCAGAGCGCGATATACGGGTGCGGGCAAAGGGTGTGACGCGCACCTTCGGGACCGGCGCGAGCGCAGTGCATGTGCTGCGTGGGGTTGATCTTGAGGTGCGGGCGGGCGAGCTTATCGCATTATATGGGCCTTCGGGCAGTGGTAAGACAACTCTGCTCAACCTAATCGGTGCGCTCGACCGCCCGACACAAGGCGAGATCGAGGTGTGCGGCCAAGACATCATCAAGATGAGCGATGGGCGGCGTTCCCGTCTGCGCCGCCGTAGCTTTGGCTTCATCTTCCAGAGCTACACGCTGGTCTCGACTTACACCGCACTGGAGAACATTGATCTGGCGCTGCGGCTTTCGGGGCTGAACTTCTTCACGCGGCGGCGGCGCGCCCTCGGCGCGCTCAAGGCGGTGGGCCTGACCGCATGGGCCAGCCACATGCCGGACGAACTGAGCGGCGGACAGCAGCAACGTATCGCGATCGCGCGGGCGCTGGCCTTGCAGCCGGCCTTGCTGCTGGCGGACGAGCCGACAAATGGGCTGGATACCCGCACCGCCCGACGTGTCCTCACGCTGTTTCGAGGCATCGCCAGGGCGCAGCACACAACCTTTTTCATCGTCTCGCACGACCCGATGATCGTAGAATTTGTCGATAGAGCATTTGATTTACACGATGGCAAGCTCGAACCACATTCTGTCGAACAACGTAAAGTAGTATAGAGCATTAATCATGAGGAATTTTCGCATGGACGGCAACAAGACAGATCAAACAAATAATGCACCGTGGACGCTCATCGCGGTCGTGGTGTTGATTGCAGTCGTGGTACTTGGCGCGGTTCCCGCTTATCCCATCACCGCGCCCCGTTCGGTACCGCTCGATCTCCAAGATTCCCCCGGCGACGCTTCCCCAACGCCACCGCCGAGCGCGACTCTGCCGCCCAGCACACCGCTGGCAACCCTGACGCCCTCGCAAACGCTCCGGCCCCCGCCCACCTTCGAGCCGCCGACCCGCACGCTCGCGGCGACCGCCACCCCGACGATCACCCCGACATCCACGCCGGATACGGGCATCTCGATAGATGGTCTGCGCGGCCTCGAAACCCCAACGCCCACTTCGACGGCGGGATGTGTGCCGCGCGCAGACTGGCAGTTTAGCTATACCATCAAAGCCCACGACACGCTGACCAGCATCGCGAATGCGTATAGTACAACGGTGTGGGACCTGCAAGCCGCGAACTGCCTCGGCGACGCCGATACAATCATAATCGGGCAAGAGCTGCGCGTGCCGGGCGAACTGCCCCCCGCCAACGCGGTCGAGTGTGTGCCGTGGGAGGTGCTCACGCCCCCCGATGGTATGATAACGGTGCCCGGCAACGGCGGCCTAACGTTTGACTGGCTCGGCCCAAACTCACAGTTGAGCTTGATCCGCATCACCAAACCCGACGGCAAGGTGATCGAGGAACTCGTCGAGTTCCGCCAGAACACAACGATCGACCTCGCCGACCGGATACCGAGCGCGGGTTGGTATAGCTGGCAAGTCTTCCCGCTCGATGCCAACTTCGTGCAGGTCGGTTGCAAGGAAAGCCCGGTGTGGCGCTTCCGGAAGGATGCGGCAGAGACAGGCGGAGGGGGCGGCGGCCAGCCCGGTCAGTAGGCTATTCCTTTGTTATCTTCAGCGCCTTGAGCGCAGACGCTGCGGCGTCACCCACCGACTTTAACATCGCGGCGCGGTTTGCCATTGCCTGCTGCACAATGCCTTGATGCAGCCCCCACACCGTTTGGTCAACCGCGCCGCTCGCGTCTACCGGCACCCACACGGTCGTGTCGCCGTCGAATGCAATCGTAGTGTAGGCGCGCAAGACCGCCTTGCCTTCCATCGCGATTGCTTCCGCATCTGTCTTGCCCTCAACCACGGTCCCCATCTGGTCGGTGGGCACGGTATAGGTGCGCACGTTCAGCTCGGATACATCCTTCACAAAGCTGTCTACTTTCTGGGCGAGCGCACCGGCAAAGTTCTGCACGGCGTCGGGTAAGCTAATCTCGTCGGCCATTTTCAAAGCTCCTTTCAACAAACCACAAGCTCGGAACAAAAAATACGCGGCGGTTCAGGGCTGCACCGTGGCCCCTGAGGGCAGTGCGCGCAGCTCTGCCAAGACATCTTGTACAAAACGCCATACCTCCGGCACCACCAGGGCCTGCTGTGGGCCGGGCACCGCCAGCCGCGCCGCGATCTTTGCCGCGCCCCGGCCTACCACAACCACCAGCCGCAGCAGCGCAATGCGCCATGCCAACGCCAGATGGAGGCTCCGCCGGTGCAAGTTCATCTGGGCCGGCACGACGCCCTGTTGCCAGGTTGTATCGTAGTGCCCGGTCCAGCTCACCGCCGTGTAGCCGACCGGTACCGCGCCGATTTGTGTCTCGACGCGCGCGGCGTATGAGAACATGTTGGCGGTGTCGTGCAAGAAGCGCTGCCAGCCCGCCTGTGCATCGTCCGGGGCCGCACGCTCGCGCACGCCAAAGCGCGGCGACCGGAGCGCCTGCACCGCATCGAGCAGCCTATCTTCCGGCCTAAGCGCCAAGCCCTCGGCGCGCAGCGCATAAGAAGCCTGCGTCGGCCTGATCTGCATCATGCGGCGCGCGGCCTCTTGCACATCCTCCGTACCCCGGCGAAGCGCTCGGTCACGCGCATCGAGGAGGCGTTGGGCTGCGCCCGGCGCATCCGGGAGCTGTATATGCCAGGTCGGTGCCGCCGGAGCAGGCGCGGCGGCTCTCATCTCATACGCTTCGTACGACACCGGCCCGTCTGCCGACGCATCCCAAATGCCGAATATATCGTCGCCGCCGGGTAGGTGCAGGCCGGAGAGCGCAAAGCGGTGCTCGGAGGTCATTTCAGGATTTCCAGGATCGCGTTAACCAGCGCAGTACGGTTCGCCAAAGCCTCCTTCACCATCTCCTGATGGATACTCCACAGCTCGCGGTCCACTTTGCCGTCCACTTCGGGCACACAGACTTGTGTGTCGCCGTCGAGGGAGACGCGGGTGAAGGCGCGCATCTGGAGCGTGCCCCTGCCGGTGAGCTTCTTCTCCCCCACATATTCGACCGACGCCATATCGTCGCTGGTGTATGTGGTGACCTGCAAGCTGCTCATATCCTCCAACGCAGCGCCTAACGCCTTTGCCAGATCACCGGCAACCTGTTTGAGCGTATCGCCTATGCCGCGTCCCTTTTCCTCTGTCTCATCGTCCGTGTCGCCACCTCTGCCGATGATATCTTTGATGGTATCGATGGGGCCGAAGCTCAACCCCTCTCGCGAGATCGCCGCGCGCGCCGCGACTTCCTCATCGACCTCGGCCAGGGGCAGCCGTGCGGCAGGGTCGCCGATGACGATGTAGTTCTTGGCGTCGGTGTTGGTGGTCAGCAAGTCGGCCAGCTGCATCCGGTCAACGGTGTGTTCCTTATACTTCCGGTCCTTCTCCAGCTCCTTGAGCATCTTGACCAGTTCGGGAGAGGTCTCGGCATAGCGGATGTTCAGATGCTCCATAGCATACCCCACCGGTTGGCCTTCCATGAGCCGCTTGAGCATTCCCTCGAACGCGGTCAGGAAGGCCCAAGATTGCCCGGTCGGTTTGATCGAACAGCCCCAAGCACGCTCGACGTGCCCGATGACCGCCAACATGCCGCCATGGGGGTGGCCGAGCAAGCGTCGGGGCAAGCCGGCGAGGAAAGCCTTCGGCGCGAGCGCGGCGCCTACGTTGCCCAAGCCTGCAAATTCGTCTTGCCGAGGGGTGCCCGCGCCATAGCAGGCGAACAAGAACGCCATAGACCCGGCCATGCGCGCGGTATCGGCGATGTGGTCGGCAGCGAAGTAGTGTGCCTCCTCGACCGCGTGCCTCGGACCGGGCCAATCTTGGCAGAGCAGCGCGCCCTGGCGGGCGAATTGGTGCGCGTGGCCGTTGGGGAAGCCCAGACCATGCCCGGCGGTGAAGAGCAGTGCGGGGGTTTCGTCGCCCCCCATCAGGCGCTCTAGCCGTGCGCGCACTGCCGACGCACCTATGAACTCGTGAGTCTTCCATCCGGGGAGGTTAGCTTGGCGCAGCGTCTGCGCCAGCGGCCCGACCATATGGTCGGCGCTTAGCGCGGTGGCGGGGTCGTCGGGGTTGCGCACCCCGAAGAAGCTCGCCGTGCGCGGCAGTTTTATCCGTCCGGATTCCGCCTCGACCACGCTCCGCGCATAGCTCTCATATTCGTTCGGCGTGTCGAAGTGGATGCGGCCCACCGCGTATTGCAAGTCCAGCTCTTGCTGAAAGCTGTAGGGGATGGTCTCCGGATCGCCCACAATCAATAGATAGTACGGCACCTTAGCCGGGTCGGGGGTGCCGAAGCCCACCTCGAAGCGCGCCAGAAAGTCAACCTTAGATTCGCCTGACGCATAGCCATTCCGCCGTGCAAACTCTTTATAATATGCGCCGGCTTGCGCCTGACGTAAGCCCAAGAGCGGGGCCAACGCCTCCTTGATGGCGGGATATTGGGCGTCATCCTCGGCGAAGATCACGCCCCACCCCACTTCCGCCAGGTCGCCGGGGTCGCCGGGGGAGAGGTAAGACTTGGGGGGCAACCGGACCGCCGCACCTGTGGCATAGTCGAACAGTGTGTCCGGCGACATCGGCGGTAGAGCATAGTCACCGGTTGTGGCATCGATGCCGTTTACATATAACAATCGCTCGCCCATCTCTCATCCTCCTATACTTTGTATTGCTGCCGCGATATCCTCCGCGATTTTGCACGTGGCAGAAAAAACCTCTTCCGTCTCCGCCGCCTTCCGCGCGGCCTTTGGCGTCACGACGACTTTCGCGGCTTGAGCGGCATCCTCGGCGTCCTGTGCTGCCCGCACCGCACGCGCAGCGGCCAGCAGCGCCGCCGCCGCCGCCTCGACCGCGAAGCACGCCGCCGATGTCTGGGCACGCGCGGCTGCCTCGGCTTGCTGCGCTGCGCGCGCGGCTTCCGCCACCGCTGCGTCGAGCGCGGCACCGAAGCGCGTATTGGTGGCGCGCGCGGCTTCCGCCACCGCCGGCAGCGCCGCCGCGATTGCCTTTGCCGCCTCGGTTATAGCAGCATCTGCCGCCGCGCGTGCTTCTGCTGCGTCTTCCGTCTGCGCATCCTCGACAAAATAGTTTGCCTCTGCCGCCGCCCTTTGTGCCGCGCGCGCGGCTTTTTTAGCCTCCACATTGCGGTCGAGGCTTTCTTTTACCTTCCTCGCGGCTGCCGCCGCCACCTTCGCCGCCGCCGCCACCATGTGTGCACGCGCCGGGTCGATGGGCAAGCGCGCCGCCGGATCGCCGACGATGACATAGCCGCGCGCGTCGTTGTTGGCGGTCCACATATTGACCAACGTGTGGTCTTCTTCAAAGGGCAGACCATAATATTGCGCGTCGGCTTTCTTATCGATGAGCGGGCCAAGCATCGTGGATGTCTCGGCGTAACGCTCGTTGAAATATTCGAGCGCATAGCCCACCCGCCGCCCGTCCATCAGGCGGATGAAGGTATCCTCAAAGGTTTGGGTCTGTGCACCGGCGTCGTCCCACATAAACGAATAGCTCCAGGCGGTGTCGATATGGCCGATGATTGCCGACATCCCATTGGCGAGCAAGCGCAAGGGCAGGCGTGCGATGAAGGCGCGCCGGGCGCTCGGCGTGCGTTCCTTGCGTTCGAGCCGGGCGCGCGCATCATACTTCGAGG
>CAZJBO010000139.1:0-7120 GCA_964544075.1 uncultured Anaerolineae bacterium | reverse complement strand
TAGATGGAGGTGGGGATAGGTAGAGCGTATGTAATCGAAAATCGGCAGGAACTCCGGGTTGAGGATAGATTCCCCGGTGCCGGAACTAAAATTTAGCAATCTGATGTACTTAAACCAGTCGATAGCCTGTATCTGATCGAGGGATAGACTCTGTGGCGGTATGTAGCCATGTGTATATTTGCAAAAGCGGCATTCAACATTACAGAAGGACGTGATATCCATAAACACGTATGGGGGGAAGGATTGAACGATAGCTTCTCCCTGTTCCATCTCATGGACCGCCAGCAGATAGTTAACCCAATGAGGGGCGGGGTGGTGTTTCAAGAGGTGAAGCAGAGCGTCTGCCCTATCGAGCAAGATGTCTTGCTGTTCTAGCTTTTGCAGAATCGCTTGTGCCGGCGCCAGGTTATCCCCATATCCCTGCAATTCTTGTAAGATTTTGTCATAGGTCGAGAGATCATCTTCCGGTTCCGGTGAACGGCCAAACAGCCCACGTAATTTGCGTACAAAACGCATGATAAACAACACTCCGTTTCATATACCATCGTTACTTAACTGGGCTTGGGCCTCATGCTGCCACGTGAGGGGATGTTCTAGCGCATAAATCTGGCCGGGACGCCTGGGGTTATTGACCTTGATGCGGTAGAGGCTGTCGTGGAAATCAAGCCAACGGCTTTCAGCGCCGCGCCAGGCATAGATGGCCGGCGAGATAAAATAATCGCCGGGGCCAAGCAGGAGGGGCGCAAGTGTGAATCTAAACACGCCCTGCGCGCCGACGGGGAAGGGTTCGTCACAATCCAGCCGGGTGCTGGCAGTGAATATGTCATCGCCTTTCATATTATGGAATTGACAGCCTACGTGCAGCACCTCTTCGGGGTCTTTCAACCGACCCTGATAGGCAATCTGCACCTCCAGGTGACCGCCGGTCTCGAAGACGGCGGCGGGCTTGCCCTCGGCGTCAACGGTGCGGAAGCCGGTGATGCAGACTTCCTTGCTGCCGTATTTGAAGAATTCCGGGTTATTGACGGTGGCTTGTACATCGGCGGCGCCCGCGACCAGGGCCGAGGCCGAGGCGCTCTGGCTCTTTAGGTATGTCTCGGATTGCTCGGCGACATAGCGGTCATAGGCCCGGCTCACCGCGCCGGCATCCCCCACCATCACGATGCGGCCCTTCTCCAGCCAAACCGCGCGGTCACAGAAGCGCCGTACCATGTTGGTCGCATGGCTGACGAACAAGACCGTGGTGTCGCTCTCACAGATTTCTTTGATACGCACGAGGCTCTTATTGGCAAAGATGGCGTCGCCGGCGGCGAGCGCTTCGTCAAGGATGAGGATTTCGGCCTCCTGACTGATCGCCAGGCTAAAGACCAGCCGCGCCTGCATCCCCGACGAATAGGTCTTAAAAGGTTGGTCGATAAAGTCGCGTATCCCGCTAAAATCTATGATGCTCTCGATCTTGGCGTCAACCTCCTTGCGCGTCAGTCCGGCGACAAGGCTGCCCAGATAGATATTCTCCCGGCCTGTGTACTCTGCATTGAAGCCGGAGCCAAGCTCTAGGATGGCAGAGACCTCGCCGTTGGTCTCGATGCTGCCGCCGGTAATGTCGAGGTTGCCGGTGATGAGCTTGAGCAAGGTGCTCTTGCCGGCACCGTTGGTGCCGATGATCCCCACCACCTCGCCGCGCTGCACCTCGAAGGATACATCGCGCAGCGCCCAGAACTTGCGGTGGCGGGGGCGTTGGAAGATGGCTTCAAAGATCATATCCCTCGGTCGGGCGTAGATCTGAAACATTTTCGATACGTTCTTTATGCGGATGGCGACATCATCGGGAAGGCTCATAACACGTTTCCAAACAAGACCTTGAGTTTGCGGAAGAATCGATACCCCAATGTGAACATCAAAAGGCTCAAGATCGTCCATATCGGCCATGCCCAGGGGTGTTCGATGCGGCCAAAGTACAATATATCCTGGTAACACCAGATCAGGTAGCTAAAGGGATTTGAGTACAAGACGACCTTGAATAAATCCGGCACCGTGTCCGGCAGATAGAAGACCGGCATCATATACACGCCGATGTAGGAGAAGATTTGGACAAAGTCCTTCACATCGCGGAAGTATACCCCGATCGCCGCGAGGGTAAAGCTCACCCCGATCATGGCGAGGGTCTGGAACAGCAACACCACCGGCAGCAACAGAAAGGTCCAATACAACACGCGCTGCGAGAGGATGATATAGCTCATCACCATCGTCAGCAAGACCATGTGGGTAAACATGGTTGCCACGACCATCTTTATCGGCAGGACCTCGACCGGAAAGATCACCTGTTTTACCAAGTTAGCGTGGCTGATGACGGTAAAGCAGGCCTTCGACATCGAAGTCTGGAAGGTAAGCCAGGGGATCAGGCCCACCATGATGTAGGCGGCGAAGTTCAACGGCATCTGGCGCGTGCCGCCGATGCGCGTTTTGAACACCACACCGAACAGGAACACATACACTCCGATGAGCACCAGCGGGTGCCCAAAGGCCCACATCGCGCCGAACACCTGCCCGGCATATTGTTCGACCAGCTCGCGCTTCGCCATCCCCAGCGTCAAATTGCGGTGTTTCGATAGCAAGGCTGCCAGCTCGCGTAGGGCCTGGATATAAGCAGAGACGCTGAAGAGTGAGCGCATAACTTTCCTCGGTTAATCGAGCCGCATCTACCGTGGGCAATTGTACCGACAACGCCAATTTTGTAAAGCCTACCTCTACAGACGAGAGCAGCGCCGGGTGCCTGCGGTTGAAACCGCAGGCTAGCGCAATACGTCGGCTGCGCCGACCCCGGACGCGACAGCGCGAGACTCCGGCATAAGATCGCTCATGCCTGCGGTTGAAACCGCAGGCTAGCGCAATACGTCGGCTGCGCCGACCCCGGACGCGACAGCGCGAGACTCCGGCATAAGGTCGGCGCAGCCGACAGCTTTATTAGCCTGGGGTTTCAACCCCAGGCGCACAGTCTCGGACCCAACGCACGCGAGACTCCGGCACAAGATCGCTCATGCCTGCGGTTGAAACCGCAGGCTAGCACAATACGTCGGCTGCGCCGACCCCGGACGCGACAGCGCGAGACTCCGGCATAAGGTCGGCGCAGCCGACAGCTTTATTAGCCTGGGGTTTCAACCCCAGGCGCCCCAGGCGCCCAGGCGATACACCGACAGCAGCAAGCATGTTATCATTAACCCCTAAGTTTTAACGCCAAGCAACCAAGAGACGACACATGAGCACAAACGACATCAGCTCAGTATATGCGCGCACCGTGCTCGTGCCGGTGGCGAACCCCGCCACGGCATGGAACCTGCTGCGCCTCGGCGCACTCCTTGCCGAACCCGACAACGGCGAAGTGGTCGCACTCAACGTAGTGCTCACCGAAAGCAGCGGCGACGAATTCGCACCGGCCCAAGACGCGCTCGAAGAGCTGGTAGAAAAGCTCGCGCTGGCCGGGATGCCGGTACGCTGGCTCGCAGTGAGCGCACCCAGCCCGGCGCGTGGCATCCTCGACGCAGCACGCGAAGAAAACGCCGACCTCATCGTGCTCGGCTACTTCGGCGGCGAGACCGGCGCAACGCTGGGTCCGGTAGTCGAGGCAGTGGCACGCACCAGCCCCGCCGACCTGGTAGTCTACCGAGGCCACGCCGACGCCGACATACAACGCATCCTACTCCCCACCAACGGCAGCCACAACTCACAGGCAGCGGCACGCCTGGGCGCGCTGCTATCCGAAGCCTACCATGTGCCCATAGTCGCACTCTATGTACAAGCCGGCTATACCGATACCCAATGGATGGGGCTAGGCCACATCGCATCAACCCTCAGCGCACTGCCCGACGCCAACACCGCCGAACAAAAGGTCATATATGCCCCCAGCATTGCCGTCGGCATACTCGAAGAAACCACACCCGAAACCCTCATCGTGCTCGGCTTCTCCGAGAAGAGCCACTTCGAAGGCTGGCTCTACGGCGATGTGCCCCAGCGCGTCTTGCGGCACGCCACCGGCCCCGTCATCCTCACCAAAGACGCCCGCTCGATCCGCACCCCAATACGACAGCGCGCAAAACTCTGGCTTTCGGGCTTCACCCCCACCCTCACACCAGCCGAACACCGCGAACTCCGCCAACGCGCCTTTGACATGGCACGGCCCAACATCAACTTCTTCATCCTCGTCATCCTCTCCTGCCTCATCGCCAGCTTCGGCCTCCTGCAAAGCAGCGCAGCCGTCATCATCGGCGCAATGTTGATCGCCCCCCTCATGTCCCCCCTCCTGGCCTTCTCGGTCGGGCTGGTGACCGGAGAACTCCGCACCACACGCAGCGCAGCCGCCGCCATGACCAAAGGCACACTCTGGGCGATCGCTATTGCCGCCGGGGTGGGGCTGCTGGTACCGGTCGCCACCATAACCCCGGAGATCGCAATGCGGACACGCCCATCCCTGCTCGACATGCTGGTCGCGCTCATATCGGGCGCTGCCGGTGCATACGCCACAGCGCGCCGCGACGTACCGGCAGCTCTGGCCGGGGTCGCGATCGCCGCCGCACTCATGCCCCCGCTTTGTGCGGTAGGGATCGCCGCCGCGCTCGGCAACTGGGTAGCCGCCGGGGGTGCTCTCTTGCTCTTCATCACCAACATCGTGTCGATTGCATTGGCCGGCGTGGTCGTATTCTGGTGGGTGGGGGTGCGGCCTGCACACAACTCACAGGACGGCCAACGCCCCTGGCAGCAACGCCTGGTCCTCCTACTGTTGGTAGTAGGGCTAATGGCTCTGCCCCTCACCCTTGCGCTGGTGCAGATCACACAGGCAGAGGTCGATAAGCAGGCAGTGCAAGCCGCACTGCAAGCCGCATGGGGCACGGACGAGACGCGCGAGCTGGTCGATGTGGAGATTGACTACAATCAAGATATGCTGCGGATCATCGCCACAGTACGCACTGCCGACACACTCGCGCCGGAGGAGGTAGCGCGCGTACAAGGCTTACTGGATGCGCGTCTGGGGCGGCCCACGACATTAGATGTAGTGCTTATGCAGGTCGTACGCGCACCGGGATGAACCGGGCATCGGGGGCTTTGCCCCCGCGCTTAGATGCACCCACACGCCAAAGACACACCGAGAAGGGAAATCAAACCCGGCTTGTCCAGAAGCGCGCCAGATCCATACCCGGCGTGTAAGTCTCACCATTCGGCATCCTGGTGCCCGCCAAGTTCGCACCGCCCAAGTCTGCGCCGCTGAGATCGGCACCGAACAAGTTCGCACCGCTGAGGTTGGCACCACTGAGGCTCGCACCGATCAAGTCCATACCAATCAAATCGGCACCGCGTAAATCCGCGTCGCGCAAGCTCGTGCCGCGCAGATCGGCGCCGAACAGATTCGCCCGAATTAGGTCGGCTTTGCACAGCAGAGCACGACGCAAATCGGCCTTCCATAGAATCGCACGACGCAGATACGCACCACTCAAATTTGCCTCGCTGAGGTTCGCCTCGCTGAGGTTCGCGCGGCTGAGGTTCGCGCGGCTGAGGTTCGCCGCGCTTAAATCCGTCCAGCGCAGATCGGTACTGCGCAAATCGGCCTCGTCCAGCTGCGCACCGCTCAGGTTCGCCCCGAAGAGGTTCACCCCGTTCAGGTTCGCGCCGCTCAGACGCACCGCGCTTAAGTTCGCCCCGATCAGATCGGCCCCGATCAAATCCGCTCCGCTCAAGTCGGCGCCCCCCAAGTTCGCGCCGCCAAAATCCACCCCGCCCAGCTGCGCCCCGGTAAGCTGTGCCCCGCCCAGATCAGCACGTCCCAAGTCGGCCCGGCGCAGATCAACCCCGACCAAATCAATACCGTCGAGCAGCAGGCCGGCGAGCTTGGCGTTAGTTAGGTCGGGCCTCTTATCGCGTGCCCGATACCATGCCACCCAACGTTCTACATCGTCACGGTTGGGCTGCCCGCCTTCAGAGAACAAACGCCGCCGCAACACCTTTTCAAGCTCAAGCTCGGTGCTGAGACCGGTCTTGACCAATATCTGCTTAATTACGTTTATGCTTACATCACGGCCCGCGATAATATCGGCTTCTACCTGCCCCGCACCAACGACACTACCGGCCCCTGTGCCGCCACCAACCAACGTGACCGCGTCGGCAGAGGGTGCTTTGAGATTAAAGCCGCAATACCGACAAAAGTTGTCACCGGCATTGCACCCCCTCCCACACCGTGGACAAAACAAACGTTCAGGGTCGCCGGTCACTCATGGCCTCCTTTGTGCCAGCAACCTACCTTCCTTTATTCATTGTATGCCAAAGTCTGGAAGCATCACAATCAGACAAACACGCGGCACGCCTAGAACATTTGTTCTAACAACAGTCCTCACATACCGGACACAAACCACTTGACATTATCGGTAATATATGCGAAAATGGCGCTACCTGGGGCACGAGCAAGGAGGATTTGGTATGGCAAGGAAACGCCGACCGCAACGCATCAACGTGCGCATCAGCGAGGACCTCTACCAAAAGCTAAAGAGAATGGCCGAAACCGAACAGGAGGCCATCTCCGTTATCGTGCGTCAACTGCTGCGCCGTTCGGTGCAGAACAAAGGGGAAGAGAGCAAAACGTGATTGATATCAAAATCCCACTCGGTCCGGTCGTCGTCAACCTGAAGACAGGGACGGTTACGCCAACCCCCGAAGACACACCAAGCCTGCCGCCTCAACCGCGCCGCCCGGTCGTCGTCAACCTGAAGACAGGGACGACTACGCCAATAGCACAAGGCACTCTCACCGAACCTAACACCGTGCCCCCTGCAGCGCAGCACACGTGTCGAAACCGAGGAATATGAGCCGGTCAAAATGATGAGGATGGACATTTACGGGGCTTCGCCCCGCGCCCCACTGGGGGCACGCCCCCAGACCCCACGCGGCTGACGCCGCTTTGGGCGCGGCAAAGCCGCGCCAGAATGGGGTTCAGGGGCCTGTGGCCCCTGACAGGGTTTGGGGCAGCGCCCCAAATAAGCTGTCTACCATCAGATTGACCAAGACACGAAACCGAGGAATAACGCCGATGAACGACCCCAACCCTAATTACAAACCCCGGCGCAATTGGATAGACAAC
>CAZJBO010000138.1:0-7134 GCA_964544075.1 uncultured Anaerolineae bacterium | reverse complement strand
CAAGCACAGACCCGCGCCGCGCGCCCTGGGCCATTCTACTTATCGAAACCGTGCTGCTCATCGGCCTGTGGTATCTGTTCTTCGCCACCTTCGGCTGGCTCCCATCAGACGCCAAGATCGAACACCCCGCCCTCTACCTCCCCCTACCCTTTGGCTTCTTGCTCCTGCTGCTCGGCAGCCGCAAGCTCTGGCTCGCACACGCGCCCCTAATGCCCACCGAGGCCGACCATGCGTAGGGTGCCGTACCAAGTCTGGGGCTTCGCAATCGCGTTTGTTCTGGTCACATCGCTACCTTACATGGTGGGGTTCCACAACGCGCCGGACGGCGGCGCGTTCACCGGGAACGCACTCAAGCAAACACAGGTTGATTACAACAGCCACTTGGCAAAAATGCAGATCGGCGCGCGTGGCGCATGGCGATACAAAATCTTGTTCACACATGAGGCGCACCCCGGCGTTTTCATCCAGACCTTCTACATCGCGCTTGGACATGTAGCGCGCTTGTCCGGCCTCTCGATCGTGTCGGTCTATCATCTAGCGCGCGTGGCGGCGATCTTGGCAATGTTGCGCTTGATCTGGGCATTCGGCGTCCGATTCCTTGCGGGCAGCAGCGCCCGCGTGCGCGGGACAGCATTCCTCCTGGCGAGCATAACCGGCGGGCTGGGATGGCTCCTGTACATCCTTGCGCCGACACAAGCCGCAAGCCTTGCACCCATCGAGCTTTGGCTGCTCGATGCGTATACATTCTTTGTTGCGCTGAGCTTCCCACACCTCGCCGCATCGGTGGCGCTGCTGCTGGCATTCTTTCTGGTCATCGACCGGCTGCTTGACACGCTAAGGTGGCGTGATGTCGGCGCAGCGGTACTGCTGAGCTTAGTCTTGGGCTGGGTGCAGCCCTTCGCCCTCTTGCTGACGGCGCTGTTGGTATTGGCATTGGCGGCGTGGAGCTGGGCAGAGGCACGGCACATCGCATGGCGGCAAGTGGCACGGCTCACCCCGGTCGCAATCGCGCATCTGGTCCCACCGCTGTATCACTACATCGCCCTCAACAGCCACCCGGTCTGGCGCGAATTCGACGCGCAGAACATCACCCTCTCACCGCCGGTGATCTATTACCTCTTGGGCTATGCCTGGCTGTTGGCCCCGGCGCTGTGGGGCATAAGATGCGCGTGGCAAGCACACGAAGAGCGCTTACGCCTGCCGGTGCTGTGGGTTGTTTTGGTGACAGTGTTGGTTTACGCGCCTCTGCAGATGCAGCGGCGTTTTTTGCTGGGCGTGCAAGTGCCGTTGGCGACACTGGCAGCGGTCGGGCTGGAAGACCTGTACGCCCGGTGGCGACAGCGCGGCGGTACACGGAAACACTGGCGGTTGCTGTTTGCAGCCGGCATCTCGCTAAGCCTGATGTCACACATCTTGCTCCTGCTCCCGACCCTGACCCTACTCGACCCCGCCACCCGCCCTGAACTCTTCCTCTCTGCCGACGAGAGCGCCGCGCTCGACTGGCTGCGGGCCGAGCCGCCCGACACCCTGGTGTTCAGCGTGTTCACCGCCGGGAGCAACATCGCGGCACAGAGCGGGCAGCGCGTGTACATAGGCCACTGGATCGAGACTGCCGACTACACGAAGAAGAGTGCGATGGCGGCGCGCTTCTTTGATGCGGACGGCATGACAGATGCCGCGCGCAGCACCTTGCTGACAGAATCGGGCGTGGATTATGTTTGGTACGATTGGGCAGCACGGCAAGCCGGCGCATGGCAACCGTCCGACGCCGCCTTCTTGACACCGGTGTTTGAGTCTAAGACGCTGGTTGTATACAAGGTTCTGCCATGAACCCAGCGATGACACCGGACACCTCCGGCAGCCACATTCCATTGCCAGTGCTGCCCGCCACACGGTATAATGACCGCCACGCTATGATGAAACCCAGTAAGATCAGGAGGTCGCCCCATGTCCGGTCATAGTAAATGGTCTACCATCAAACGCAAGAAGGCGGCTGAAGACCAAAAACGCGGAAAGATTTTCACCCGGCTGGCCCGTGAGATTGTGGTCGCCGCGAAAGCCGGTGGCGGCGATCCGGCGGCGAACGTCAGCTTGCGCCTGGCGATTGACCGCGCCAAAGCCGCCAACATGCCCAAAGATAACATCGAGCGCGCCATCGCCCGCGCCACCGGCCAGGGCGAGGACGTCAGCATTGAAGAAGTGCTCTACGAGGGGTATGCACCTTACGGCGTGGCGCTGCTGATTAACGTCGTAACCGATAACCGCAACCGCAGCTTGGCCGATATCAAACACATCCTCACCCGTTCCGACGGCAGCATGGCACAGCCCAACGCCGTCGCTTGGCAGTTCGAACGCAAGGGCTACATCACCATACCGCTTGGCAGCTGCGACTTTGACGAACTCTTCCTTTTAGCCGCCGAAGCCGGCGCCGATGATGTGGAGGAATCGGAGGAATTTGTCGAAATCTACACCCCGCGTGACCAGCTGGCGGCGGTCGAGCAAGTCTTGGTCGATAACGGCATCACGATTGAAGAGTCGCGCCTAGATTGGCTGCCCAAGACCGTGATCGACCTTGAACCGGAGAAAGGCATCAAAATCATGGGGCTGATCGAAAGGCTGGAGGAACTCGACGACGTGGATCAAGTCTCGTCCAACCTCAACATCACCGACGAATTAATGTCCAGCTACGCAGCGGCCTGACAGAAGTTTTTATGAAGACCCGGCACACCAGAGCGCCCGCATCCTGCAAGCCGGGTCTCCCCCTTCGGTTGACATCATGACCCTCGTCCTCGGCATCGACCCCGGCACCGCCATAACCGGCTACGGCTTTGTGCGTGAAGTCGGCGGTGAACTCGAAGCGGTCGAATATGGCGTCATCCGCACCCCCGCGAAGACCCCGCTGCCCGAACGCCTGCAAATAATCTACCATGACCTCGGCGCATTGATAGCCACCTATCAACCTGCTGCCGCCGGTGTCGAGAAGGTCTTCTTTAGCGCCAACGCCAAGACTGCGATGTCGGTTGGGCACGCACGCGGCGTGGTGCTGCTCGCCCTGGTCGAGGCAGGCTTACCCATCGGCGAATACACCCCGAACGAGATCAAACAAGCCACCGCCGGCTATGGCGGCGCAGATAAATATCAGATGCAACAGATGGTTACGGCGCTGCTCGGCCTCGACACGGTGCCCCGGCCCGACGATGCCGCCGATGCGCTCGCGGTCGCCATCTGCCACATCAACACCTCGCACTTCCAAAGACTCATCGACGCCTAAACAAACACGCGGTATCGCTCTTTCCCGTGGTTCGCCGCGCACTGCGCATACGTGTAGAATGTAGCGGCTGTACGTAACTGCGCGGCAAGAGCCGATGCATGAGGTTCGTAGCGGTGGGAGCACCCGTCGCCCACACCTCTCTCTTAACCGCTCACCTTGCTCTCTGTGGGGGCTGGTGACCGAAGGGAATGCCCCCGGCTCAAAGCTCCAGGTGAATAGATGCTTGGAGGCAAACGCAAACCGCGCGGTTGTATATATATTTACTTTATGTTCATAGGGTTGATCTGGGCGATATGAGAAGCGTCGGAATACAGTAGCACTAGCGATAGATACTGTTCTGATATTACATACCCCGATTGCGCCCCCTGTGAACCTATAGCATACTGCCTGGAGCATGACTATGATCGCATCCATCCACGGTTACATTGAAGCCCTCGCAGACGACCACCTCGTGGTGCGCGTCGGAGGTATCGGGGTGCGGGTGCTTGTGCCCTCCGGTGTCCTGACACGGTCGGGCGGGGTTGGGCATGAGGTCAATCTACACACGCACCTGATCGTGCGCGAAGACGCGCTGACTCTCTATGGCTTTGGGGATGAGCAAGAACGCGCGCTCTTTGGGACCCTGATCGGCGTCTCCGGTGTGGGGCCAAAGCTGGCGCTCGCGATTCTCTCTACACTCTCGATGGACATGCTGCGCCGTGCCGTGGTCAACGAAGAACCGGAAATCCTGGCGCGCGTGCCGGGCATCGGCAAAAAGACTGCTGCCAAGCTCGCCTTCGCGCTCAAAGACAAGCTCGCGGTGGACCCGACCATGCCGGCGCTCGACTTCATAACGGAGGCCGATACCGACGTCATTGATGCGCTGACGGCGTTAGGCTATAGCATCGTCGAGGCACAGGCGGCGGTGCAATCTATCCCACCCGATGCCGGTGATGATATCGAGACACGCATCAGGTTGGCACTGCAATATTTCGCATAAGTCATCGTATGCAAGGTTTGTGATGTACTGGCAATATACACCATATGGGCTGCCTCTGGCGGTCGCCGTGACGATCTCGGTGACGATTGCACTGTTCGCATGGCGGCGCCGTCCGGCGACCGGCGCAACCACCTTCGCCTTGATGATGCTGGCCGTAGCGTGGTGGTCGGCGTGCTATGCGCTGGGGCTTGCAAGCACAACGGTGTCCTACCGGCTTTTCTGGACCGCCATCCGCTACTTGGGCGAAGCCTTTGTATCGATGTTATGGCTTGTGTTTGCAATCGAATATACCGGAAATACCAAATGGCTCACGCGCCGCAACCTGAGCCTCCTCGCGGTCGCACCCATCGCGATAATATTGCTTATCTTCACCAACCCAAGCCACAATCTGCTCACGCGCAATGCAGAGTTGGTCAGGCACGGCTCGTGGGTGATGATGAACTACACGCGCGGCCCTTTGTATTGGATCAGCCCCGCATATAACTATATATACCTCTTCGCCGGGACATCCCTGCTTCTCGGCATTCTGATACGCAGCCCGCGCATCTATCAAAGACAGATCAAAACCCTCTTGGTGAGCGTGCTTGTGCCCTGGGGAACCAATATCTACATCTTTACCAACCAACCGTTTTCCTCTGACCTAGACTTCACATCCATCGCTTTCACGATAACCGGCCTGGTGCTTGCCTGGGGCTTGTTCCGCTACCGGCTCCTAGACATCGTACCGGCGGCGCACAGCGCCGTTGTCGAGAGCATGACCGACGCCGTGATCGCCCTCGACATACAAGACCGCATCGTCGATTGCAACCGCGCCGCCGAACGAGTCTTGGGCCATAAAGCCGAGAAGGTCATAGGACGGTCTATCGCCGATGTGGTCGCCTACCCAGACCTGATCGAGCGCTTCCGTGATGAGCTGGAGGTAAGCACGGAACTCACCTTCGGCGAGCGCGACGCCGTGTGTCACTATGACTTGCGCATCTCACCCCTCCACCAACGCGAACGTCTCACCGGTCGGCTGGTCGTGCTGCGCGACATCACCGCGCGCAAGCGTGCCGAACAAGAGCGCGAACGCCTCATCGAAGAGTTGGGCGCCTTCGCCCGCACAGTCGCCCACGACCTGAAAAACCCCCTGGCGGTCATCCATCTCTACCTCGACTTGCTCGGCAAGAAGGGCGATGGGCTGTCAGAGGAGAAGCGCACAAAGTACCTCTCCATCGCCGACCGCACCGCCGCAAGGATGAAGAGCATCATCGAGAGCTTGCTTCTGTTGGCCGAGGTACGAAACATCGAGAACGTGGAAATCCAAGCGCTGGATATGGCACACATCGTGAGGGAAACCCTAAAAGACCTGGACTGCTTAATAGAGCGGTACCATGCCGAAGTGATTGTATCCGACTGCAGCACGTGGCCGGTCGTGCGTGGGTATGCCCCGTGGGTCAGCAATGTATGGGCAAATTACCTCAGCAACGCGCTCAAATACGGCGGCAGGTCACCGCGCATCGAGCTGGGCGCCGCGATGCAGCCCGACGGCATGGTGCGCTTCTGGGTGCGCGATAACGGACCCGGCATCGCGATAGAGGACCAAAAAAAATTGTTCCTGCCGTTTGTCCAGCTGGGCACAGCATCCCGACAGGGCAGCGGTTTGGGGCTGTCGATCGTACACCGCATCGTCACCAAGCTCGGCGGGCGCGCATGGCTGGAGAGCGATGCAGGCAAGGGGTGCACCTTCTTCTTTACACTACCGGCCTACCTCCGCGACGATAGCGCCAAGTCATAATCGCACACAACACCGCGCCGCCCATCGCCAACGCCTTATCCGAGATGGTGAAACAATGCTCACGCACCGCGCGCGGGTCCACATCGCCCACCTTGAGGCCCTTGCACACCCGACAACCCTCGTGCAACAGCCCCCGCAGCACGCCCGGAAACGTCGCAACAAGCGCTGTGTCTGAAACCGTGGCGATCACATCACCCGGCTGCACCATATCGCCGATATCGCGGCAGGCGTGCAACACCCCATCACACGGTGCGTGCAAAACGCGCTCCGCATCGTATCCTAAGATGCGGCCCGGCGTGCCGGTATCTGCACACGCCGCCCCCTCCCAGTAAACCCGGCCCAGGGTATGGCCTCGGCAGGTCTCAACCACAGCGTGACAATCGACACCGGCGGTGAAGCCCGGCCCCAACGCGACCACCAAAGGCGCATCATCAACATGAGTGCCGGTATTCCGCTTGGCGATGGTGGCGTCTACGAGCACACGCGGCTTGAGCCGGTGCCGACAAGATGCTTCGGGGTCGGCCAAGACCGGAATCTCACCGGCTCGCAGCGCAAGGCCGGCTGCCTCAACGGATGCAACCCGCCGTGCCACAACCCCTTCGACCGTATGATGGCCCTTGTGCATCGCAGCGGCAAAAGCTACCGCGCGCCGGATCACCAGCGGGTCGGGGAGTTCGGTGACCACAACAGGGAACCCGGCGCGGAACAGACGCCAGGCGACACCGGTACCGATGTCGCCTCCGCCTTTGACTAAAACGAGATTATTGTTGTCTTTGGATGTCATTTTTACCATTCATAGGCGCCACATCGCGCAGCGCTGGATAGATGATGCCCGCCGCCAAAAGCGCTAGGAGCGCACCGAACAAGAAGGGCGCGCTTGGCCCCAAGCCACTCCAGCCCGCCACCCCCTCCCAGAGGATACCGGCGATCAAGCTGGCCGGCAGTGCCATCACGCCCACCGCCGCATTGTAAATCCCATAGGCTGTACCGCGCTGCTCCGGACGCACCAGGTCGGCGACCAGGGCTTTGGCGGTGCCTTCGGTCACACCATAGTATGCACCATAGAACGCATAGAGCGCCCAGATTTGCCAGGCCTCACGCGCGGCG
>CAZJBO010000137.1:0-7141 GCA_964544075.1 uncultured Anaerolineae bacterium | reverse complement strand
TACCTGGTGGGACCCGACGGACATCTGGTCGCGCAAGACGAAAACATCGCGCGCAGCCAGAACGCCTTGATCCGCCAATTTACCGCGCTCGCCGAAGGCAGCTATTATCTAAACGTGCGCGCCCTACAGCAAAGCCTGGGCAGCTACACACTGGTGATCGGACGCCTCCCGTCCACGCCGGAAGGCCAGGCAACCGCTACGCCCTTTCTCACTTCGACCCCCACCACCCCACCCACCACTCCGCCCGATGCGACGGCAGAAAGCACCCCCACCGCGCCCCCTAACGTCGGGAGGCAGGGCGTGCTATATATAGGACAAGTCATCGAGGCAACCCTACCGCCGGGCGCGCGGCACCGCTATGCTCTCGACGGGGTGGGCGGGACGCCTCTTATCATCGCATTAAGCGCTCTGGACACCGGCTCGGCCCCCTTCGACCCCTACCTCGAACTCTACGGACCGCGTGGGCTGTTGTTGTTCGAGAACGATGACAGCAGCTATGGACAAACCGATGCACGCCTTGAGATCACGCTGCCCACCACAGGTAGCTATACCCTGTTGGTGCACAGCCTGGGCGACCACGCAGGTGGGGACTATCGATTATCGGTGCGGGTGGGCCGGCTATGGCAGGCACGACAATAAGGGGAAGGGCGCCCCAAAACGCCGCGTTCATCCGCCCGGCGTCAGGTAGGGAGGCTCATCCACTATCTTAGTCAGCCTCTCAACGGTATACCGCAACGCCAGGTGGACAGTCTCGGTGTTGCGCACGCTCACGTAATAGGCGCTATTCTTCGGGTTGGTGCACCCTATCTCAATCACATACTGCGTATCGTCGGCCAGCGCGACCCGCACCCGATAATCTGGCGCGGGTGCGAGACAAAAGCCCTCCATATCGCCATCGCTACGCGCGGCGCTAAACCCTTCTTGCAGTTCCATCCCGCTCACCGCCTGGGCGAGTAGCAAGGCGGCATCTTGGTCTGTGGGTAGCTCCTGCATCACTCCGGCATCATCCGGTGCCTCTTGATAATGCACGGTCGAAGCGATTCTCCATATGCCCTCAGCGTTGCGCTCTATAAGAGTCACCGCCCCGTCCGATACGCGCTCAACTCGGATCAACTGTACTTGCGTTGCGTCCAAGTCGAGCAGGTTTGGGGCGGGCGTGTCCGTTCCGAGGTCGGCGGTCTCGTCCGGCGTTTCGGTGACCTGGACAAGGACAAGCAACGTAATAAAAGCCGCCGCCAAAACCAAGAGCTGCACACTTCGTTTGTTTAGCATATGATCTCCTCCTAACTAAGCACAGGGCGTACGGATGACTCGTGCCGCCACATGCTCTCATGGGCGCGGGGTAAAGCCCTGCAAGCCATCGCCCGCCGCATATAGACCCTCCAGCGTCACCGGCAGCACCCCGCTCGGCGTCACATCCCCCATCAACAGATCACAGATCACCGCGCGTGCTGCCGGCAGCGGTGTATATATCACCAGGTATGCCCCAACATCCGGGAAGGCCAATAGATCATAAGGCGAACGCAGCGCCACCACCACAGTTTTATCGGGCGGCAGCGCGTTGACCAAAGCGGCCTGCTCTGGGGTATCTATCGCATTGTCGGTGAACACCACAACCGTATCCACCCATTGCACCGCGTCAAGAATGCGTGCGCGGACCTCGGCCCCAGGGCGAAAGGGTATGCTCATCGAGCGCAAGCCCGGCAGACGCCGTTTGCAATCGTACGCCACATCGCCATACACGTCAAAAAAAACCAGCAGATTAGTTTTCTCTGCCGTCAGGGGCAGCAAAGCATAGGCATCTTTGACCAAAGTCACGGCATGTAAGAACATATCGTTAACCAGCCGCCGATGTGCTTCGACATTGAGCGTCTCGGCTGCCACATCAGGGTCGATGGGCGCTCGGTCGAAGAGACCAAAGCGCGCCTTTGCCTCCAAGATACGGCGCGTCGATGCATCGATGCGCGCCTCGCTGATGTCACCCGCGCGCACTGCTTCGACCACCGCTTCAATAGTCGCCTGCTGTGCTTTCATCCCAACGGTGCCAAACGCGATGAGGTCAACCCCGGCCTGTATCGCCAAGATGGACGCCTCGCCATAACCATAATTCCGGTCGATGGCGTCCATACCGATGGCATCGGTGACGATCAAACCGGTATAGCCCATTCCCTCCCGCAAGAGTCCGGTCACGATCGAGGACGAGAGCGAAGCCGGGCGCCGCTCTATCGGCTCAAGTTCGGGGAACCAGATGTGGGCAACCATGACCGCGCCCACATCGGCGTCAATGGCAGCGGCGAAGGGTACGAGTTCCACATCGCGCAGACGTTCGAGCGGGTGCGTGACGACGGGGAGTGTGGTGTGCGAATCCTGGGTGGTATCACCGTGGCCGGGGAAGTGTTTCGCGGTGGCGATCACACCCGCATCCTGCGTCCCGGCGACGAATGCCGCGATCATCGCGGCGACCTGCTCCGGGTCTGAACCAAAGGCACGGCGTGCGATGACCGGATTATCGCGGTTGGTTTCCAGGTCGGCCACCGGCGCGAGGTTCATATTAACGCCCACCGCACGCAGCTCCTCGGCGAGCGCCTGCCCGATGGCGTATGCAGTGGCAGGGGTGCCGGTGGCCGTGATGACTTGGCTCACCGGGAAGCCGGTATAGCCATCATCGGGCACAAGGCGTGCAGTGATCCCGCCCTCCTGATCGATGGCGATGAACATCGGGATGCCCGCGCCAGACGCAGCAGCGCTCTGCTGGATGTCATTGGTGAGAGCAGCCACCGACCAGGGCTGGCCGGCATTACTGCCAAACAAGACGACCCCACCCGGTGCGTAGGTCGCGATGAAACGCCGGCTGCTTGTCGAGAGGGTCGGCCCCCACAAAGTGACCATGAACATCTGCCCGACGCGCTCTTCCAATGTCATCGACGCGAGCCGAATATTAATATCATCATCAATATCTACGGATGCATCTTCCTGGGCCTGGAGCGGATGTGGTAGTACGGAGAGCACAAGACAAAGGCAAAGAAGCCGGTATATATATTGAAGGTGCATATTGACAGAATCCCTATGAATAGGTTATGGGGCATGAAGAGCGCGGGCGATGTTTGAGGAGGATCGGAACATGGCCGCGCATACATAAACAACGCTTTGGACCGGCATCCTCCGCCCTAGTTTTTCCCTCGGCCAAAGAAGGGGATGGCAAAAGAAGCGACAAGCGCCACCCCCCAGAACAGGAGCGTGATCGGGTCCTGCTCAATGCGTGCCGCCAGAGCCGTGATGATATCCCCGGCCTGCGCGTTCAGGTGACGCTCGATAGCATATTGGCTCAGCACCATAGTGCAAAGCGTGATCGCCACACTGACGAGCGCCATCACGCGGCTGCGCCGGTGCTTGGTGCCCATCAACACCGCGCACCCCACCAGCACGCCTACCACCATAGCCACACGTGCTTCCATCGCCTCGGTAAGGATGACAAACATCACCCAAACCATACCGCCCACCCCGCCGCCCACCCCGCCCAACGCCACACCGGGCCATGTGCTGCGCAGCGTCACAGGCGGCGGGCCGATCGGTTGGGCATCGCCGTAATAGAAAGGCGTGTCGGGCGGCGGGGACTGCAACGCTGCCGACGACGCGGGCTGCCGACCCAGCGCGTCGAGCATCCGGCGCGCTTCTGTGAAGTCGGGGCGCAGCCGCACCACGTTCTCAAGCGCGGTCCGTTTGTACTGCGAATCGTTGACCGCGTGCGCCATCAGCCACCACGCATTGTCGTTATCCGGGTCGGCGCGCAGCAGCGCATCCAGAATCGGGTAAGCCTCGTGCGGACGTCCGGACTTGATGCGCCGCAAAGCCTCTTGCAGCTCTGCTTGAGTTGAATCTGTCATATGTTAAGAAGCTCCCTCAATCATCCACACCGAACACTCCCGGCATGATACCGTTGCCTTCGTACAGTTCGATAAGCTCGGCGCCGGCAGCGTCCAGTTTATCACGCAAGACATCACAGTCGGCGCCGGATTCTTTGATCGTCAAAGCATATTCAGGGGTGCCCTCAGGCAGCCAGGTGACGACGCTGACGATATTACCGCCAGCCGCATAGATCGCCTCGGCGACCTTGCCCAACGTACCGGGAGTATCGGCCACACGCACGGTAAAACGCAAACCGGGGCGGTCGCCGCCGAGCACTTCGACGAGCACCTTGAAGATGTCGGTTACGCTGAGGATGCCGACCAGCTCGGCACCGCGCATTATGGGCAGACAGCCAAGATCGCGGTCGAGCATGATGCGCGCGGCAATCTCGACCGGGCAATCTTCTTCGACTGTATAGACCGGGCGCGTCATAAATTGGCGCACCTGGAGCTTTTCGAGCAGAGCATAAATCTCGTGGATGCTAAGCACGGTTGCGGGCGATGGCTGTGTCGAGAGCAAATCCTCTTCGCTGACGATGCCGACCAACCTACCGTGCTCGACCACAGGCAGCTGGCTAATATTGTGCTTGCGAAGCAGCTCGAATGCCGCGCGATGCGAGGCACCCGGCGATACGGTGACCGGATTGGGCGTCATAATTTTGCCGACAAGCATTGGGTTCCCCTTTCTGTTGAGACAAGGTCAAGACTAACGTATCAGCACCGGGCCAAGCCGCCTACCCGGTCTAAGTGCTTCCCACCGAGCAGGTGCAAGTGCAAGTGATAGATCGTTTGGCCGCCTTCGTATCCGCAGTTTATCACGAGGCGGTAGCCACGCGCCGCGATGCCTTGTTCTTGGGCGATCTGCGCCGCCACCCACACCATGTGCCCCACCAGCACCTCGTCATCGGGCGTCAGGTCATTGGTGGAGGCGATGACGCGGTTGGGTACAATGATGATATGCACAGGCGCTTGTGGATAGGCATCCCAAAAGGCCGTGACCTGAGCATCTTGATAGACAATATCCGCCGGGGCACTGCCCTCTATGATCTTTTGAAAGATGGTGCTCATCTCCCGTGCGCTCCTCCCCATATACACGCAGCCTCTACCAAGAGTATACAAAAGCACGGGCAGGTGTCCAATGCCGGGCGTTGTCCCCACATCCGCGCCCGCGCCGAGTTTGCAGTCAGCGCTTATACCGGTAAAATTCTCTAACAGAACTAGAATGAAGGTGTAGAAACATTGAAGCAGATTGAAGTTTCTGTCGGCGATATTATACAACTCCGCAAAGCGCATCCTTGCGGCAGCGACCGGTGGGAAGTCTACCGGCTGGGGGCCGATATTGGGGTGCGCTGTTGCGGTTGTGGGCGAAGGGTTATTATGCCACGCAAGAAGCTGGCGCGTAAAGTCAAAGCGGTCTTCCCGCCGGAAGTTGATGGAGTTGGGCCATGAAACGTATTCTCTTTCTCATGTCTGATACAGGCGGCGGGCACCGGGCAGCCGCAGAAGCGATCAAGTCTGCAATGGAAGCACGCTATCCCGGCGAATGCAGCTTCGAACTGGTTGATGTTTGGAAGTACTACACGCCCTTCCCTTTCAACTTCTCCCCCGAAACCTACGGCCCCACCATACGTTGGGGCAAGCACGCCTGGGGGTTAGGCTTTAAGCTCACCAACAAACCCCAAGCCTCCGGAGCCGTGATGGACTCTATGTACAACACTCTGTTCAAAGACGGGATGCGGCGGCTGGTGGCCGAGCATGACGCCGACGTGATTGTATGTGTCCACTCGGTATTTGTGCGGCCTGTGCTGCGCGCGCTCGGTGAGCAGGGGCATCGCCCGCCCTTCGTCACCGTCGTCACCGACCTGGTATCGACCCACATGTGGTGGTATGACCCAAACGTAGACCGCTGCCTGGTGCCGACCTATACCGCCTATGAGCGGGGCTTGATGGCCGGCCTTTCGCCCCGGCAGATGCGCATCACCGGGCTGCCGGTCCACCCCAAGTTTGCCGCCAGCTTGCTGGAGAAGCAAGAAGCACGCGCCCGGCTCAGCTGGGACCCCGACCTGCCAGCCGTGCTCATGGTGGGAGGGGGCGAGGGGATGGGGCCGCTGTATAAGATCGCACGGGCGGTGGACGCGGCAGCCCCACGCTGCCAGCTGGCGGTCATCGCGGGGCGCAACGAGAAGCTCAAGGAACAACTCGAAGCCGCCACATGGCACAACCTGGCACACATTTATCCCTATGTACACAACATGCCCACCATGATGGCCGCTGCCGACATCCTGGTGACAAAAGCCGGCCCCGGTACAATCAGCGAAGCCTGTATCGCCGGTCTACCGCTGGTGCTCAGCGGCGCGATACCGGGCCAAGAGGAAGGGAACGTGACGCACGTGGTCCGCAACCAGGCCGGGCACTGGGCGCCTAGTCCAGAGAAGGTTGCCGCCGCCGTTGCCGGATGGCTACACGAAGGCGCCGAGGGGCTGGCCAAGCGCGCCGCAGCAGCAAAGGCGCTGGGCCGCCCAAACGCAGTATGGCAGGTGGCGGAAGAGGTCTGGCACTATGCAAACCAACCACATGTGCTCGTGAGTGAAGACGGCGCACGACGCACGGCGCTCCTACCCCGCACCGAGGGCGCGGGGATGCGATGAGCGGCCCCGACAATGTCATCAAATCCAAGATAATGCCCCCCACCGGGGTTTTTTCTTGCGTAATTCTTATATAGATTGACTACAATCTGTATAGTTGCTTGCGAAGGATCGTAACCGATTCGCAACAATTAGGTGTTTAAATGTAACACACATCAAAATTTCAAGGAGATGAGAATTATGCTCAGATCAAAACAATCAATCCGTCTGTTCGTCGTGTTGGGACTCCTGCTCGCCTTCGGCGCGGGCGTGCTGATCGGCACACCAAACGCCCACATCGCGGCACAAGACGATACCCCCTACCCCAAAGGCGGGGCAGATATCGCCGCCGTCTATGAGAAAGTAAGCGATTCGGTCGTCAACATAAACGTAACCCAGCTCCTAGACGGCCAGGACTTCTTCGAGTTCCACGGCCTCCCAGACCCGCCCGAAGACTTCGAGATGCCCCAAGACCATTATAGCCGTGGGCAGGGATCGGGCTTTGTATTCGACACCGAGGGTCACATCCTCACCAACTACCATGTAGTACAAAACGCCGAGAAGATCGAGGTAACCTTCCGCGACGGCACAATGTCGCGCGCCGAAGTCGTC
>CAZJBO010000136.1:0-7153 GCA_964544075.1 uncultured Anaerolineae bacterium | reverse complement strand
CAGCCACCGCCGGCTTCACCCCCGCGGAGCCTTCCCCGGTATCCACCCCCAGATGGCCACACACGAAGCCATCTGCACCCACCGCTTGCCCATCGGCAACGGCGCTCCCGTTTAGCTTGCCCTCTACCGCATAGTTGGTGCCCGGCCCGGCGCGTAGGTTGATGTCGCGCCCGCTGATGGTGCAAGCACTGCGCGTCGCGGTGTCGCTGACCTCGTAGGCCCAGATATTGTGTCCTTCGCAGCGCGCCGAGGGTCCCTCGCTTGAAAGGGCAATCCCAAAGGAACCGGGGCGATACACGGTCGCTATATCTTGAACGACGAGTTTGCCATCAACATAGACCGCCAGGGTCCTGTTGTCGATAATCAATAGATGATGCGGCTCGCTCAGGTCTATATCCAGTAAGGTGAGCTTGAAGGAAGTGTCGGTGGCTTCGTAGATGAAATCGTTTGTGTAAAGGAAGACCTGCTCACCGGAACTGACGAACCCAACTTCTACGAATGCTGTGGCGTCTCCCATATCGTTTGTTTCGACGTGGTGTATCAGTGAGCAAAGCTCGACGCCATCGGGCGTCCCGCTGGGCGTGAAGGTGAGTTCGCCGCCCATCACGACATGCAAAACCCGCGAATTGCGCGCCAGAGCGGTGAAGTAGCTCCCCTCGCCGGTAAACCATGCATAATCTTCGTAGAATATCTTCTCGGCCCCCGGTATTATGCCCAGCTCTTGCAGCTCGGCGATCGCGTCTTCGTGCGCACCGCCGTAGTGCTGTAGAGTGTGAGGCAAGGTGCCTTCAGCTTCGCCCTGGGATTTCTTCGCTGCCATCATCTGGGCATCGCCGACCGCCGGGCCGTAGACCCTGAGGTTATCGAAGTAGACTTCGGTATCTTCAAGAAGAGAGACCCACAAAGAGCCGCTCTCGTAGGTATCGTCTGTAAAAGAGAGCAAAGCCTTGCCGTCAATGAAGACCTTCACATCTGCGCCGATGACCTCAAAGCGCACCGTGACCCACTTGCGCAGCGGGAAGTCGAAATTTCGCACGGCATCATACGTATACCAGCTTGAACCGACCGAGCAATCATCGCCGGCACACGTCCCCAGCCGGAGAGTCTTTGCGTTAGGGCGAATCTCTAGGCCGTAAGCACAGAAATAGTTCTCGTCCTGGTCGCGCAGATAGAAGTTGAATCCGTCGCCCGAAACCACATACACATCCACCTCGAAGGCGTGGTCGCCAAAGGTCTGATCGATATAGAACCCTCCGCCTCGCTCGGTCGTCGTCTTAACCTGCAAGACCCCGTCCACGACCATCGTCTCGACATCCGCATAGGTAGCCAAGCCCACCGGCAGTCTAGAACCGGCAAAATCTGCCTCGAACAAAACGGTCGGCGTCTCCTCTTGTGCCAGAGCTTGGCCCACTGCAAGGGTAGGCAACAGCACACACACAATCGTCAATATGCGTAATAGCTTATTCATCAGCGTTTGCCTCCACAAAAATAGTTGCGCTACACATAAATATACATTTAAAGTGTCCATACACAAAATATCATGCATCACCCCCGACGCCCCGATTAGCGGCACAATGCCTGGGGTTTCGCCTCCGTCATCATCAAACCATTGCCGGTATGCGCAGTGCGTGTTATAATGCCACCATCAACTGCCCGTGGTGGGCAGTGAGTTTATCTTGGTTAGAGAGGTGATAGGATAGGCACAGGGCAATATCGCGTCAACGAGCAAATCCGTGTTCGTGAAGTACATCTCATCAACGAGAGCAACGAAAACTTGGGAGTTGTTCCCACACGAGAGGCGCTTCATATGGCCGAAGACAGTGGTCTTGATCTTGTAGAAGTGTCACCCAACGCCCGCCCTCCAGTTTGCAAGATCATGGACTTCGGTAAGTTTTTATACGAGAAGTCCAAAAAGGAACGAGAGGCGCGCAAGGCACAGAAGCAGATCGAGATCAAGGAGATTCGGCTACGGCCTAAAACCGGCGATCATCACCGTGATTTGAAAGTCCGCAGTGCACGTCGTTGGTTAGAAGCCGGGATGAAAGTCCGGGTGCGTATCCGGTTTCGCGGGCGCGAGATCACGTACCCAGAGATCGCGCGCGAGCTGTTAGCGGCGGTCGCAGAGGAACTATCAGACGTTGGCGTGGTGGAGCAAGCGCCCAATATGGAAGGGCGCACGATGCTCATGATGATGTCGCCCATCACCCCACCTAAATAGCAAGCCCACTTGAGGGAAGCGGTTAGCCGGTTCGGCCATCGGCATTTAGCGATTGCAATGCAGGCTTAGATGCAGAAGGCCGGGGGCTAGCCGCGAAGTACGCAAGCCAATTTTTAGAGGAGCGTGACCGGCTGTGGTAAAGAAACAGAAGAAATATAAAATGAAAACGCACAAAGCCACCTCGAAGCGTTTCCGCTACACAGGGTCAGGCAAGCTCGTGCGGACCAAAGGCGGCAAAAGCCATCTGCGCCGCCGCCGCTCGAAACGTGCCCGGCGGATGCTGGACCAAACCATAGTGGTAGAAAGTGCAAAGGACCGCCAGCGGGTACAGCGCCTCGCACCGTACCTGAAGAAATATAAATCCAATCCACCGGCCTAAATTGGACGGATAAGGGAGTCGATAATGCCGAGAGTAAAGGGCGGGCCAACAAGCCGCCGCCGCCATAAGAAAGTCTTGAAGCTGACAAAAGGTCAGATGGGCACCAAGAGCAAGCTCTTCCGACGTGCCAACGAAGCCATGATGAAGTCGCTGTGGTATGCATACCGCGACCGACGCCAACGCCGCCGCGACCTACGCCGGCTGTGGATCACACGCATCAACGCCGCTTCGCGCCAGAACGACCTGAGCTACAGCCGCTTCATCTACGGGCTAAAACAAGCCAACATCGAGCTAGATCGCAAATCGTTGGCCGACATCGCGGTGCGCGATGCCGAGAGCTTTGCCCGTCTGGTCGAGATCGCCAAAGGTGCCAACTGAGCACCCTCTCAAAGCATCCGTTCGCCTGTTTCGTCCTGGTCACAGGCCGCCGTATTGGTGGACGGGAACCTTCTCAAACCGGTAATGCAAGTAGGGCCGCATAGGTGGCCCTATTTTGTTTGTAGGCATATCACGCAAATGCTCAGCCTGGGGTTGAAATCCCTAGCTAAAAACAAGCCGATATACCATCCTAGCCTGTGGTTAAACCACAGGCGGCAGCCAAAACCGGCTGAGTAGATTACCCACAGGATAAACACACGTGCTGCAGCCTGGCCGCTACCGGCAAATCAACCGCGTTTACCGCATATCGCTTGCCGCCAACCTGCTGATGCTCGCCCTCAAGCTCGGCGTCGGCCTGCTCACCGGCTCGTTGGCAATGGTCGCCGACGCAATGGATTCATTCCTCGACGCCGTCGCCAGCCTCATCGCTATGGTCATGACCCGCATCGCCGAGCAGCCCCCCGACGCAGAACACCCTTACGGCCACCGCCGCTTCGAGACCCTCGCCGCAATGATTATCGGCGGGCTGCTGCTGCTCACCGCCTCCGAAGTCGTCCAAAACGGCATACAGCGCCTGATAACCGGCGTGGTGCCACAGCTCGGCCCCGCCAACTTCGGCGTTATGATAATCGCGCTCGGCGTCAATATCGCGCTCTTCTTCTACCAACGCCGCACCGGTCAGCGGCTCCGTTCCGAAGCACTGCGCGCCAGCGCCGAAGACAAACGCGGCGATATCGCCGTCTCGATCACCGTGCTGGTGAGCCTTTTGGGGGTCGAGCTGGGCATGGGCTGGTTCGATGCGGTCGCCGCACTGCTGGTCGTCGCGCTCATCGGGCGCACCGCATGGCACGTAGTCAGCCGGTCAGCCGGCGTGCTGGTAGACCGTGTCGCACTCGACCCCACCGAAGTTAAACGCATCGCCGACGCCACACCCGGCATCCACCACGTCACACGGGTGCGCAGCCGAGGGCCGGAGGATGACATCCACCTCGACATGGACGTACAGATCGCCGCGCCCACCACCACCGCGCACAGCGCCACCATCGCCGAGGCAATACGCAGCCGCTTGCAATCCCACTTCGAGGGCCTGACCGATATACAGATCACCTTCTTGCCATCACAAGATGCCCCGCTTGACTACACAAGCGTCGTCCGCGCCGAAGCCGAAGCGCTGGGCTTGGGGGTACACAGAGTCACGGCCACGCGCCGCGCCGAAGGGCTGATGCTCGATATGCACGTCGAGGTCGCCGCCGATCAAAGCATCCGCACGGCACACACGCGCGTCTCACGCTTCGAGGCACAGCTGCGCCGCGCGCTCCCCACCCTGACCTGCATCGTGACGCACATCGAGCCGGCATACAAAGCCGAGGAATGCCTCCACCCCGACCGGCACACACCCCAAGCGCTGGCCGAACAAGCACGGCATGTGGTCGAGACGCACTTCCCCGACAAACATTGGCACAGCGCCAAAGTCTATGCCGAGGCCGGCGGCTATGCGCTCAGCCTACACTGCCGGGTCGATGGTGATATGCCGCTGGAGGCCGCGCACCGGCTGACCGAACAGGCCGAAGCACATCTGCACACCGCGCTCCCCACACTCTCCCGCGTCACGATTCACATCGAACCGCTGGACTAAGCGCGAAGCCCCAAGATGGCGGCAAGACTTGCCTTCCCCACAGACCTCTGCTATGCTGCGCGCTATGACAGTATCACGCAAACCCCCGGTAATCCAGCCCACCCCGCTCCCCTTATCCGCCACCGGCAGCACACGCCGTCGGCACCGGCGGGTGATTCATCGCGTGCGCCTCGAACATCTGGCGGTCGAGCTGCTGCGCATCACCGGCACACTGCGCTTGCCCGTGCCGGTCGAGGCGCTCTGGCAGAACCCGCCGAACACTCTATGGGACAAGCCCAGCGCAGAAACCATCGTGGCGGGGGCAACCCCCGCCATCAAAGCCGATACGTACCCGGCGCGGTGGGAGGCAGCAGTTAAGCTCGCGGTGGCCGCCGGCAGCACGCTCTGGTCACCGAAGGTGCGCTTGCTTGGCGAAGCCCCGTTCACCGACGCGGACGTCTATATATTTGCCCGCGCGCTGCTTGTGCCCACGCCCTTGATCGCGCGTCTTTCAGAGCGACAGAAGACTCTGGAGATGATCCATACCATCTTCCAAGCCCCACTTGAGGAAGTCGAGATACGTCTGGAAGGGCTAGGGATGCTCTGAGGCGCCCCGCAGCTTCCTTGTCGCCATCAGCGTCGCCGGGATCAGTGCAATCAGGCACACCACCGCCCCCAGCAGCATCAGCTCGCTGATAACCTGTATCGTCACGTCGAAAATCACCTCGCCCGATACCGCGAGGCTGTAAGTATCGCTGCCGGTTGCGCGCGCCGCCAATAGGCTGACCCGCCGCAGCGCGAACGTGGTCAGCGACGACATGCTGATCGTCATACCGGCCAGCCGTATAATAATCACCAATGCCGAGACCGAGCCACGCTCCCCCTTCGGCGCGCTATCAACCGCCGCCGCGCTGATCGGCGAGAATGTCAGCCCCAGCCCGGCCCCGGTGACGATGAGGTGCAGCGCCATCTCGCCATAATTATTGTAGCCATCCCAGCTTATCCCCATGATGCCAAACCCCACCACGGCCAACATCAAGCCCAACACGGTCGGCACACGATAGCCATACCGCGTCGTCAACCAGCCGCCCGGTATCGCCGCAAGCGCCATCGGCACGGTGAGGCCAGATAGCAACACACCGGCGTTGAAGGCCGCTTGGTCGAGATGGGCGGCATCTTCTGCACGGATGTTTACCAGCAGCGGCACCGATACCAGCCCGATCATCAGCGCAAAGCCCACGAAGAAGTTGGTCACAGAGGCCGCGCCGTAGAGCCGCCGGCCAAAGAGGCGCAGATTATGGAGCGGGTCGCGGCTGCGCAGCTCCCACCAGATAAACAGGCTCAGGAAGACCGCCCCGCCCAAGAGCATCGGCACGGCGTGGGGGGGAGGTTGGGAGAGTTCCTTAAAGGAAGTCGCGCCGCCTGTCGCATCGGTATCGGCGCCGAGGCCCAGATTGAGGCCCAGGTGCGCCAGCGCGATGAAGAACGCACCGACAAAGTCGAAGCGTCCCTTCTCGGTCGGCTCCGGCGTGCCGCGCAGCACCCACCCGGTGAGCACGAACGCGCCGATACAGATCGGGATGTTGATGAGGAAGAGGATTTGCCAATTGGCAAAAGGCGTGCTTAGGGTGCCTGCCGCGCGCAGATCGCTCAGCCATTTAATCATCACGCCGCCGTAGAGGTGCCCCAGCACCCACCCGGTTGTATCTATTGCCGCGATGATGCCGAGCGGCTGGGCACGGTGGCCCGCCGGGAAGATGTCGCCGACCAACGCCATGCTGACCGGCACCATCGCGCCGGCGCCGAGCGCCTGCACCACCCGCCCGATAACCAACGCAAGCAAGGTCATCTCGCCGGGGTCGGGGCGCTGTCCAGACTCGCGTGCGAGCCGAACCAATAGGTCGGTCATGCCCTGGTCACAGGTCGCCACCATCCACGAGCCGATGATGAATATCGCCAAGCAGATGAGGAAGACGCGGCGCCGCCCGATCAGGTCGGAGATGCGGCCCATGAAGCTCATGGTGATGGCATAGGCCATCAGATAGCCGCTGACGGTCCACGCTGCGTTATCGAGGTTGCTGTCGATGGGGATTTCGAGGTCGATGAGCACGGTCGGCAGCACGGCGGAGATGATGGTGAGGTCGAGCGCGCCGATGAATATCGGCAGGCCGATTAAGGCAAGGATCAGCCACGGGCTGCGGCTATGCAGGGCTTTCATGCGTAATCCTTTTTCGAATTAGGGGTTGATCTCGCCGCCGGGGTTCGCGCCGGGAGGGGTTTGCATATCGACGACGTTGTCGGGCACGTTTAGCACGATGTCGGCGTTGTAGTCGTACAATTCGATGTCCCAAATCGGCGGGTCGGGTTCGGTGTCGGGGCGCGCGCGGTTAGGCTCGGTGACGTTGAGGCGCAGCACATATCGGTTGACGATGCTCACCCAGAGGTTTACCTCCACGTCGCCGCCGCCGATCAGCCCCAGGGTAAGCGCGGCGACATCGGCGCCGTTGCCGATGCCCCATAGGTGATAGGTGTCGTTTCCGTCCATGCTTTCGATGCCGATCAA
>CAZJBO010000135.1:0-7195 GCA_964544075.1 uncultured Anaerolineae bacterium | reverse complement strand
GTATAGCTTGCTTTGATGTGCGGTTAAGTGGCGCGCACCATACGCTGCCGGCGTGCCTCGAACAAGATCACCGCCACCGCCGCCGCCGCGTTTAGGCTCTCGGTATCGCGCGCCATCGGGATATAGACGCGGGCGGCAGCGCGCGCCTGCACCGCATCCGAGAACCCGTGTGCCTCTGCGCCGATGGCAAGCGCCACATCCTGTGTCCAGTCGAACGCATCATAGCGCAGCCGCCCCGACGCATCCGCCAAAACGATGGGCAACGCGGGCAGCTCGGCATCGGTCAGATGGGCCAGCGGCACGCGGAACTGTGCCCCCATGCCGGCGCGCAGCACTTTGGGGTTAAAGGGGTCTGCCGTACCCTTGAGCAGCGCCACCCCATCCACGCCGGCAGCGCTTGCCGTGCGCAGCATCGCCCCCAGGTTGCCGGGGTCTTTTATCCGGTCCAGCAGGAGGACAAACGCGGCACGTTCGGGGTATGGTAAGCGCGGCAGGGCGCACACTGCCAAGATGCCGGACGGCGTCTCGGTATCGGCAAGCCCCCCTAACAACCCCGGCGCGACCGACAGGCACGGCGTACCCGCCGCATCCAAGCGCGCCAGCAGCGCGGCGCCGGGCACACGGGCGGCGAAGTCGGGGGTAAACAACACGTATTCGGGCCGCGCACCGGCGTCTAGCGCGTCGCCGACCAGCCGCGCGCCTTCGAGCACACAGCGCCCGGCTTTCGTCCGCGCCTTGCGGCGCGCCATCAGCGCACGTGCCTGCTTGATCCGGGCGTTGTTGGGTGAGGTAATCTCAGACGGTGCCATATGGTGTACGCTCTGCCCTCGCTTATTCCCCGTCCGCGATCGCCTCGATCGCGTCCTCGGCGGCTTGCACCGGTGTTTGCATCTCCAACAACATGCTGCGCATCGCCTCTTGCAGCACACGCGCAGCGGTCAGTTCCTCGACGCCGGCAGGTGCAGGCACGGCCTCGGCTCCGCCGAGCAATGCCTCGGCGAAGGAGTTGTACGGATCGTTGCCCCAGATTTGCAGCGCAGGACGTTGTGCGGGCAACATCCCCACCTCGCGCGAGAATGCGGCCAGGTTCTCCGGGCGCATCAGCCAAGTCAACAGCTCTAAGACCAGCTCTTGGCGGTCGGGGTCGGCGGTCACCATAGCCCACGACCACCCCGTGATAACGGGTACGCTCGGCCCTCTGCGCGCCGGGATGGGCGCGACTGCGGTGTCGTCGGGGAGTTCGCGCCGGTGCTGCAGGTAAGTCGTGACGTTGACATTGACCAGGCTCGCCTGCCCGTTGAGGAAGTCGCCAAAGTAATCTTCGCTGTCTGTATATTCCAGCAGCGCCGATTGTATCATCTGCGCCTCGACCCCCGCCGCATAGAAGTTCAACACGACAAGCAAAGCATCCATATTAAGGGCCGCTGCGCCTGCCCCGTCAATCAATGGGCTGCCCTCTGCCAGGTACTGCCCAAGCACGGTCAGGCCGCTGCCTGCCGGGAACAAATATGGCGCCGGGGCATCGAGCATATCCTCGAAGGTCGTCGGGGCCTGCTCAAAGGCAGTCTCGCGATAGATGAGGTGCTGTGTATCTAACAGGTAAGGTATGCCGTACACGCCATCTTCGAACGTGACCATCGCCTCTGCCACCGCGAACATGCCGCTCGTGGTCTCTTCCGGCAACGCCGTCAGGCTTTGGATCAAGCTATCGTTCCACGCGCTTACCAGGTCGGGGCGGCTGAGCAGCAGGAGGTCGGGCATGGCGCCGGGCGCGACGCTGGCCGTGCTGCGCAACACCGGCAGGATACCATCCACTCCCTCGGCGAGCTTCACCCGCACATCGATATCGAGATCGGCGTGCTCGGCACGGAAGACTTGCAATTGTTCTAGCAAAGCGACCGGGATTTGCCCCCCGCGCGCGAGCGGCTCGACCAACCACAGGTTAAGGGTCCGGCGCCCGGTATCCGGCGCCAGGGGTTCGCCCGGCTCCGGGGTAAAGGTGGGGATAATCGGCTCTGGGGTGAGGGTAGGCGTCAGAGTAGGCGTGGGGTGCGGCGCGCCACATGCCGACAGGCCGACGGCCAGCACTATCAACATCACTATGCGCTTGCTCATCAAAGGGATGCACATGCTTTTTTGTGTTTACTCCTTGCTGCCTTCCGAGGGGAGAAGCGTTCAGGGCTGCGCCCAACGCGGTATTGTAATACCCAACGCACCCGGCAAGCAAATTGTAAACACGCAAACGCCCCAGGCCGTCTCACGTCAAGAAGTACTCGGTGCCACACCACGGGCACGAAGCAACACCCTTCCCGCGCAATTTGATGTCGCCACCGCAGTTCTTGCACTGAGTTAGGTCGCGCAGATGGGAGGCATCGCTGGAATATAGGGTGCCTTTCTCCCAATTGATATAACCGCTAAAGATGCCCATACCCACAAGGCGGTGCAAGATGTCCTTGATGTCTTCCACGTCGGTCTGCAGCTCGATCGCCACATCGTTGATGGCGACCTCACCTTGCGCCGCCACCATATCCAGAACCTTGCGCTGCTTGGCAGCCTGTGCGCTATCCACCTCTTCCTTCGCGCCTTGCCGCAGCATATAGACGCCAAGCGCAACCAGCGGGAAGGCCACCGCTCCGGCCACGATCAGCAGCAAGACAAACCCGCCAGACTCCAAACTAGGGGCCTCTCCACCGGTCTGTGTCAAGCCCCAAGCGCCCGCGCTTACGAAGAGCAAAACCCCGCCGACCAGCAGTAGAATGCCGAGTAATTTACTTGATGACATTGCTTAACCTCTCAATTCGATGAATTATGGATTGTGTTTATCCAAAGCCGCCGCCATGACCACCGCTGCTCCCACCACCGGAGAACCCGCCGCCGCTCCAGCCGCCGCCGCCACTGCTCCCGCTCGACTGAGGCCGACTGCTGAGGGTGCTGGAGGCCGAGTTCAACATCTTGGTCAAGCCGCTGCTCATATCTTGCAAACTGCCTGCCATGCGATCGCTCACCCCTTGCAGACCCCCCACGCCCGGCCTGGCGATCTGGTCGGCCAAGTTCCCATGCGCGCCCCCCACAGCAGAGCCTATGCCGCCGTGATGCACGCGCCGATAGCCATATGGGTAATACCAGTACGGTATGGGGGTGGAGGGCACCCGTGAGAAGGTGTTGGTCCAGCTCTTGTCGAGGCCAAAGGCCACCGCGTAGGGCAGGTAGCGGTCGAACTGATCGGTCACCTCGGTCAAATCCGCATGATAGCGCCGGATGTTGCTCAGATAAGTGCGGAAAGCCTTCCAGAGCGCGGCTTGTTCTGCACCCTTGCGCGTCTTGGCGGGCATGAAGTTACCCGCAATCACCATCACCACACCCGTGACCGCCAGCCCCACCGGGACCAGCACCAACGTATCGGCGACATTGCCCAACGCCCCCGGCACAAAGAAGATCGCAAACAGGCCGAGAACAAGCAAAACCGCGCCGATACCGCTCCACACTCCGCGCACATCGTCCGGTTCGGCGGTGAAGAAGCCCTCTCTTACCACCTCTTTGTAGAGCTGGTCTTGTATCCGTGGGATGCTGGTATAGAACTTCTGCTTTAGCGAATCGAGTGTACAGCGCTTCTTCCCTCGGAAGATGCCTTTAAGCATAATCCTCTCGTATTCTCGCAGATCATCGGCGGGTTTTTCGGTGCGCTCGAAAACAAAGCTGGTGGTGTTCCGGAAGAACCCTTGTTCTTGCTTCTCTTCCATAGTGAGGTAGCCGCGCCGTGCCAGATCGACCAGGGTAGACATCACGTCTTGCAAGTCGGCCTTCTCGTCGACCAACGTGCCTACAATAGCCGGCGGCAGTTCGGAGGGCGGCTCGGAGAGATATTCCGGCACCGGCCCGATTTCGGGGTCGCGCCCACGTGTGCGCCAGAGCACAAAGACGCCGGCAGGCCCACCGATGACCAAGATCATCCCCAGCGTGCAGAACAACAAGTTCAGCCAGGGGCGCACGCTCTCGTCATAACTGCGCTGCCGGTCGAATGCATCCTGCCAATCGGCCCTCGTGCCGGTCAGCACCCCGCTGGGGAACTGCACCCGCACTTCAAAAGGGGTATTCCCATCGGCACGCCCGGTGCGTTGAAACACCACATGGTCCCCGGATTCCGAGATCGATATATCGCATGGCAAGCCATAGCATTCTGCCCGGCTTACCGGGTCGTGCATATCGGCGCCCGGCGGCAAGTTCACGGTCACCGTGGTGCTATGGATGGGCCAGCCCAGCGCGCCCACCGCCTCCCAATAAAGCTGATCGCCGCCCTCGTAATAGCGGGTCGCGCCGCTGACGGTATAGGCGATCTGGATCAGGCGGGTAGCATCCTCGACGGGCGGGTTTGGGAAGAAGTACTCGATCTCGAAACTGTCGCCATCGGTCGCCACCGCAAAGGTGCCGGGGGTCTGCATACTTGAATACCTGAGGGCATACCCGTCTACCGCCACACTCACGTCGGAGATGTTCTCAAGCCGACTCATATCGATCGTGAGATAGCCAAAGCGAAACTGCCCGCTTGTGAAGGTGACCTCATGCGTCTCGACGACGCGCATATCACCGTTGGTCAGCAAATCGATCTCGACATCCCAGCGGTTCCAGTATAAGGATTGGTCTTGCGCACCAACCTGAGGGATCACCAGCAGCGCCAGCGAACACAACACAGCGACCAGGGCCAACCGTCTAAATCGCATCAAGCCCCCTCCCTTGTAGAAGTCCTTCTAGGTAAACGGCCAATCAGAGCTAAGATGAATTATAAGATAAGGAACGTACCGCGTACAAATCCTAATCTGTAGGGGGAAGGTCAACATACATCTCAACGTCTAATCTGCACCCACCTTCCCAACGCACCTTTCGCATCGGTCTGTCGCAATGGTACAATACGACACACGCATCGGCATACCGGTTTATGCAAGACGCAGAGGCACCCTATGCCAGACTTGACTTACGTGCGCGCCCACAGCCTGAGCCAGGCGATCGCCTTCCTCAACGAACCCGGCGTGCGCAGCCGCCCCCTCGCCGGGGGCACCGATCTCCTCATCCAAATCCGTGACGGCGCATTCCCTTATGACCGGGTGATAGATATTGGGCAGGTCCCCGAACTCAAGGGCATTGACGTCGGCGAAGAGACCATCACGCTTGGTGCAGGCGTGACCTTCACCGAGATACTCGAACACCCCTCGCTCGGCACACGCCTACCGCTGCTCACGCAAGCCTGCCGCGAGATCGCCGGTGTGCAGATCCGCAACCGCGCCACATTAGGCGGCAACGTCATCAACGCCGCCGCTTGCGCCGATACCCTCGTCGTGCTGATCTGTCTGGAGGCCAACGCCATCATCGCCTTGCCAGACGGCAGCGAAACCAGCCGTCCGGTTGCCCAGCTCGTCACCGGGCCGGGGCACACACAGCTGCCGGCGGGCGCGCTGGTCCGCGCCTTCACCTTCACTGCCCCGCCCGACCCCACCCGCACGGTATACCTCCGCGTAGGCCGGCGCCGCGCGATGGTGATAGCGCGCCTCTCGCTGGCGGCGTTGGCCGCGCTCGACCGCCACGGGAAGGTGACAGAACTGCGCCTTGTGCCCGGTGCAGCCTTTAGCCCCATACGGCGGGTCGTCGAAGTCGAGCGCTTGCTGCTTGGGCAAACGCCTACAGCGGCGCTATTCGAACGCGCCGGCGCCAAAATGGAAGACGCCTTGCGCACCGCCGGTGGGCGCTGGTCGGCGGCATACAAGCTGCCGGTGCTGGCAGCGCTGACGGTGCAGGCTTTGCAAGACGTCTTGCGCTGAGCGATAAAGGCAGATCAAGACAGGCAAGGAGATTAAAAAATGGCCCACAGAAGCAACGCACGTAATAAGGTCATCGAGTGGGCAAACGCGCTGCTCCGCCATGATGACTGGGTGATCCTGGACGTTGAGACATCCGGGCTGGGCCGCACCGCCGAGATCGTACAGATCGGTGTGCTCGCGCCCGACGGCGCGGTATTACTCGACCAAATGCTCAAACCGTCCCGCCCGATCCCGGCAGCTGCGCACGCCGTGCACGGCATCAGCGATGCAGACGTCGCCGACGCGCCACGCTTTGCCGAGGTATACGACAAGCTGCTCGCCCTGCTCAGCGCCAAGCGCATCATCGCCTACAATGCCGACTTCGACCGGCGCATGATCGAGCAAGAGCACAGACGGATAAACCACCTGATCGCCCCTCCGCCGGCGCACCTGTGGGAATGCGCAATGCTCCAATACGCCGCATTCTATGGCGATTGGAACCGCAACCGTGGATCGTTCCGGTGGCAGAAGCTCACCAACGCCTGCCACCAACAAAACATCCCGGTCGCAGATGCCCACGCAGCAGTTGGTGACTGCAAACTAACGCTGGCCTTGATCCGGGCGATGGCGAACGGATAGCCGACAGAGAAGCTACAGAGAAGCAAAGGTAACGAATGGAAGTAACCTTCACCCTAAACGGCACGCCAACCACGGCTGACATCCCCCCCGACATCACGCTGCTCAGCCTGCTGCGCGACCATCTCAACCTCACCGGACCGAAGGAAGGCTGCGGGGTGGGTGAGTGTGGCGCATGTTCGGTCATCATGGACGGGATGCTCGTAAACTCTTGCCTGGTGCTTGCCCCTCAGGTCGCGGGCTGCGACTTGCTCACCATCGAGGGCATACATGGACCGGACGGCGGCCCCAGCGACCTACAACGCGCTTTCGTCGATCACGGCGCAGTGCAGTGTGGCTACTGCACACCCGGTATGGTTATGGCCGGCGAAGCGCTCCTGCAGCGCAACCCCCACCCCACCCGTGCCGAGATTCGCGCCGCGCTCGCCGGGAACCTCTGCCGCTGCACCGGCTACCAACAGATTATCGAGGCCATAGAAGCAACCGCGCTCGCCCGTCGGGAGGAGGCGGAGAAATGAAAGAACTGCAATACATCGGCAAACCCGCCCGCAACGTCGATGGTCTGGATAAGGTGCGGGGCAAGGCTAAATTCGTCGGCGATATGCGCGTGCCGGGGATGCTGTACGGCGCAGTGCTGCGCAGCCCTCTACCCCATGCCCGCATCACCCACCTCGACACATCGCCTGCCCTCAAGGTGGCCGGGGTGGTCGCCGTCATCACCGCCGACGACTTCGTAGACAAAGGACGCTGGGGCTGGCCGATCAAAGACG
>CAZJBO010000134.1:0-7212 GCA_964544075.1 uncultured Anaerolineae bacterium | reverse complement strand
TGTTGTTTACGTCATACGCGCAACTACGCAAGACCGCGCGCGCCATCGCGCCTATGCTGGCGAGCCACGGCCTCACGCTCTTCGACCAGAGCGACGGCACGTCGCGTCAACAGCTTATCGAGGGCTTCCGCAGCACCGAGGGCGCGGTGCTCTTGGGGACGCGCTCGTTTTGGGAGGGTATCGATGTGCCCGGCGAGGCCTTGAGCGCGCTGGCGATTGTGCGTTTGCCCTTTGGTGTGCCCTCCGACCCGATTATTGCGGCGCGTTCGGAGACCTATGAGAATGCTTTTGGGCAATACTCGCTGCCGGAGGCGATCTTGCGCTTCCGGCAGGGCTTTGGGCGGCTTATCCGCAGCGGCACAGACCGGGGCGTGGTGGCGATCTTTGACAGCCGTCTGCTGCGCAAGTCATATGGGCGTGCTTTTCTAGAGTCGTTGCCGCCGTGTACGGTATACGAGGGGCCGTTGGTCAGGCTATCGGATGCGGTGGAGGACTGGTTGGGAGGATAGGGTTGTGCCGAGGCGCCACTATCCGCCGAAATCCCTTTGGAATACATCGCGCGCCGCGTTGTAGCCCTGCCGGATCAGCTCGCTGCTGACCTCATCATAATCGATGATGCGCGCAACCGGCATAAAATCTTTCGGGGCGATCACCTTGACCTCCACCTGGCGATAGGTGATCGGGCGTCCCTCGTGCGCTTGCTCAAGCCCCAGCTTGTTGCACATCCGGGTTGTGTGTAGGCGAGAGCGGAACGACGCGAGCAAGGCCCAATCTAGTGTCCATGTGATCGCCTCCCCGAAATCTCCGGGCATCTTCGCGCGGCCTCTGGGGATGTCTTCACCTTCCTCCCACCACGGCGTCATCATGACCACCAGCACCTCCATCGGCTCGGTGGGCACCCTATCACGCGAGAGTTCGCTTGCCACATCCAGCGAGGCGCCGAGCGGTGTATTTGCCACCACCGCGCCATCCCAATAATAATCGTCGCCGTCCTTCGTCCACGGGTAGACCAACGGCACGCTGCAGCTGGCGATGATCCGGTTGATGGTGATGCCCACACGCACATCGGCGCGCGCGTTCCCGGTCTTGCGGCAATGGATGGGGCGGTTGCTAAAGGTGACCTGCTCGCCGGTTTGCACGTTGGTTGCGGTGATGATGAGCGTCGTCTTGCTCGCCGCGAGCTTATCCGGGTCGATCCTCATTTTGTGTATCAGGGTTTGTTCCAACGGCCCGGTATCGAGCAGGTTGTTCCAGCGTCCGATCAGACGTTCGCTCAAGCTCTTGGGCAAGACCGGCAGCGCCGGCCATGATTCGTCGGCGCTTGGTGAGCGTGCCTGTGCCTTCGGCACTACCTCTAGCTTGGTCCCGATGATGCTCCGCATCACCCGGTTGACCACGAAGCGCGTCAGGGAGCGCATCCCCGGCGGCAGTCCTTCGATGTCGTGTTCGCGCAGCGCTAACCAGATGCGTTCTAGCTCGGCTGCCGAGGTGCCTTGCGCGATCGCCGCGCCGTTGACCGCGCCTATGGATGTGCCTACGATGATGTCCGGTTCCCATGCCGCCGAATGCGTTGCATCGACTTTCTCTTTGTGGGTTTCGCTTAGGTATTTATAGACGCCGGCATGGAATGCGCCACGCCCTCCCCCGCCCGATAGTATCAACGTGCGAATGGTCATGTTTTACTCCTCGTCCAGGCGCTCTAATTAGACTTCCGATTCGGTCTCTTGTTATTAACTTTATCACAGTGGCGTGTTTTGTGTCTCTCTCGCTTGTGTCGCGCGGCTGCCGAGGGCAATATTCGGAAGCCTTGAAAAATCCGCGCTTAGTGCGTATAATTGCCGGCAGTTGGGTCGTTAGCTCAGTTGGCTAGAGCGCTACGTTGACATCGTAGAGGTCACAAGTTCAAGTCTTGTACGACCCACCACAGAGACCGGGCACCATCGGACGGTGTCCGGTTTTTTTGTTGTGGCAAGATAATTGAGGCATTGTGGACAAAGTTCTATCAAACCTTAACCCTATCTATAACGCTACAAACCTTGCAAAAGTTGTCAAATTGTGGTATTTTTCGAGCATAGATTAAGGTAAGATTAAAACGTGGGCTGCCGGAGAACGGCGATGGGGTACAGGAATGTACCAGGGGTGCAACTCCCTGCCGGCCCACATCGAGCAACACCCTCTGGGTGTTGTTTTCTGTTTACGCATCATCACCCAGATGAGCCGGCAGCACCACCGTAAACGTGCTCCCCTCTCCGACACGGCTGTTTACCCATACGCGCCCATCGTGTTGCTTGACAATGCTCTGCACGATAGATAAACCCAGCCCGGTACCAGACTGCACCGAGATGTTCTTGGCACGATAGAACTTCTCGAAGATGCGCGTTTGTTCGGTCGGGGGGATGCCGATGCCGGTATCGGAGACCTCGATGATGACCACGTCGCCGTTCTGTCGTGCCCGGATGCTGATCTCTCCTTTCTCCGGTGTATATTTAATCGCGTTCTCCAGCAGGTTTATCATCATCTGCTTGAGGCGCAAAGGATTCCCCAATACTTCGGGCAGCGGCTCCGATATATCCAGCCGCAGTGCTTGCTGTCGTGTCTCCATGCATTGGCGCTCTGCATCTACCGCGTAGTGGAGGATGTCCGGTATAGAGGTGGGTTTGCGCTCGATGTCTAGGCCCGCCTCGATGCGGCTTAGTGCGAGCAGGTCGGAGATCAGCGCGGTGATGGATTGCACACTGGCGATGATGCGATCGACAAACTCTTTCTGTGCGTCGTTAACCTCGCCCACGCGGTCGATGAGTTCGACATAGCCCAGGATCGCGGTGAGCGGTGAGCGGAGATCGTGCGAGACCATCGAGACGAAGTCGCTCTTGACGCGGTCCAGCTCCTTTAGGCGGCTGATGTCTTGCATCACCACCACCCGGCCCATGCCGTCGATATTGCTCAGGTGTGCCGAGAGGGTTTGGCCATTCTCCAATACAATCTCACCGGCATAGTCCTTGCCATCCTCGCACTCTTCTGCGAACAAATCCAACACATTCTGGTGTGGGATCACCACATCGAGCTTCTGGCCCTTTGGGTCGGGCACATCGATGTCGAAGGCCCGGCACGCAGCCGGGTTACACACCACGATGTGGTTCTCGGCATCCACCAAGATCACCACGTCGCCGATGTGACGGAACATAGCGTCCAGGGTATCGCGCTCGCTGCGTGTCTGCGCGTAGATGCGTGCGTTGCTGATCGCGATCACGGCGTAGTCTGCCAGCGCGGTGAGCAAGCGCAAATGGTCCCGGTCAAACGAGCGGTTGATATAGCGGTTGTCTACGCCCAGCACCCCGATAGCCTTGCCGCGCAAGACCAGGGGCACATAGATCAAATCCTTGACCAAGTAAGCGGTTGTAATCTTAAGGGCGTTGGCGCTGCTGAGCGTGATCGGCATCCGGTTGCGCATGGCTTCACCGGCCAGGCTGTCGGATACCTTCAGGCGGAAGTTCTGCGCCATGCTCGCCTCGAAGTTCTTCGCCGCGCGTATATACAGCTCGCCGGTTGCCTCGTCCAGCAGCATGAGCAGGCCTTCTTCGGCCTCTGTCAAGTGTACTGCCGCCTCGACTACCCGGTTGAGCACCTGCCCCAAGTCTAGCTGTGATGTCAGGACTTTTGCGATCTTGTTGATCGTGTGCAGCTCGCGCAGCCGCCTTTCGAGCACCGCTGCCGATACTTCGGGCTTTGCTTTGCCCAATACCCGCCGCACTGCCGCGCGCAAGGCGCCGTCCTCGAAGGGCTTTACCAGATAGTCGCGCACGCCGGCCCGCATCGCCCGGATGACCAGCTCCTCCGAGCTGCTGCCGGTGATGAGAATCGCGGGGATATCGAAGCCATCTTGCTTGAGCGCGTCGAGGAGTTCCAGCCCGGTTAGGTGGGGCATCTCGTAATCTACGATCAGCAGGTCAGGGGAAAAGCGGCGCGCAGCCTTCAGGCCCAACGCGCCATCATTGGCCGTCAGCACATCATAGCCTGCCGGACCCAATATCTGTTTGGCTAACAGGTTGCGTATGTCTGCCGAGTCATCGACAACCAGGATTTTTTTGCCCTTCACCATAAACCTCTATACTATACATATGGGCAAAGTGTATCATCTACCATACTCTAACTATTCTACCACGCATTCTATAACAAACCACAGTTTTAGCGCGGCTGGGGTATAGCCCAAAAGTCTGGGTGGTGTAGCTGCTCAGCCGGTTCTGCCTTCGGGTGACCAGATGCCATCAGGGGCGAGGGCGAAATCGCCTGACAAGTGGTTGACGCCCCTCCATCACTGCCATTGTTTGTTTTGTCTTGCGCATCCCCTTATAATCTCAAGCGCGAGTCTGTTTGGGAGCCTATCAATATGACCTTTATCGATGGCGAAAACGTCGGACCATATCGCATTATCACCAAGCTGGGACAGGGTGGTATGGCGACTGTCTATAAAGCCTATCATGCTGCGCTCGACCGCCACGTCGCCATCAAGGTCATGCACGATGCATTTCGGGAAGACCCCGGCTTCTTGGCGCGCTTCACGCGCGAGGCACAGATTGTCGCCAAGCTGGAGCACCCCAACATCGTGCCGATCTATGACTTTAGCACCCACAAAGGCAACCCCTACTTGGTGATGAAGTTCATAGACGGCGAGACGCTAAAGATGCGCCTGAAAGACCGGATGCTCACATTGGATGAAATCTTGCATCTAATGCACGGTATGGGCATGGCGTTGACCTATGCGCACACACACGGCATCCTCCACCGGGACATCAAACCCTCTAATGTGATACTCGACACCGAAGGCATCCCTTACCTGGCCGACTTTGGCTTGGCGCGCATCGCGTCTGCCGGTGCATCAACCCTCTCGCAAGATATGATGCTCGGCACTCCACAATATATCTCGCCAGAGCAAGCGCGCGGCGACCGAGACCTCGGCCCCGGCACCGATATTTACTCGATGGGTGTGATGCTATACGAGCTGGTGGTGGGCCGCGTGCCCTTCAACGCCGATACCCCGTACGCCATCGTGCATGACCACATCTTCACGCCGCTGCCGCTGCCCTGCATCGTTAACCCCGATGTGCCGCCGGAGGTCGAGATAGTCTTGCTCAAGGCCCTGGCGAAGGCGCCGGAAGACCGCTACGCATCGGCGCAGGCATTGGTGGAGGACTTCCGAAAGGCGGTCGAGGACGCCGCACTGGAGAACGTCTCGCCCGGCCTCGCCGCACCCATACACGACGACACCGCGCCCGGCGCGGCTCCGACGGAGACCGACCGCATTGTATCGCCCTTCGAGACCCCGCCCCCGGTCGAGGGCGATACCCCGCCGATCCCGCAGAAGGCTGTGCGGCTGCCGCCCTTCGAACCCGCCATCCCGCCGGTTGTAGATGGCGTCGGCAGCAGCGCCCAGCACTCGACGGTGCCGATCGCACGTGAGCGCAACCCACATGGCAACCTATGGCTGATGGGCGGCGTCGGCGCGTTGGTGTTCACCTGCCTATTGTTCGCCCTGGGGCTGGCCGGTGCGTTCAACGAAGATATCCCCGGCAGCGGCCCCCACTCAACCCTTGCGCCTTTCATCATAGAACCTCCCACGCTGGCCGACTTTGATCTGCCGCAAGACCGCGACGCGCAGCAAGAGATGCTGGTGGCTGCCGTGCGCGTGGCCGACCTCGCGCCCTATGATGCGGTGGCACAGTTCGACGCGGCATTGCTCACGCTCTACGTTGAGCCGGGCGCGGCTGAGGAAGACGGCGGGTTTGGTGCGGTGTTGGGGCCTTTCTACCGGGCGGCTTCCGGCGACCCCGTGATGCTTATAGCGGGGATGCAAGAGCTGACCGCGCGCGAGTTTTATAAGCCCGCCGCATGGTTGGCGGTGCGCAGCATGGAGCTGTACCCAGAGAATGACTTGGTGCGGCAGGAGGCCGGGGCATATCTTTGGCGCTTTGCTGCCGAAGGCGATGTGTCGGGTCTGGCGCTTTATGGCGAAGAGGTCGCCCGGCCCTCTAACCCGGTGATGTATGTTATGTACTCGCGTGCCCTCATCGCGAAGGGGTCCGCTACCCAGCTGCGTCTGGCAGAGCGGCAGATAAGCCGCGCGTTAGAGATAGACCCCGCGTTGGCCGAGGCGCATCTGGCGTTGGGCTTGCTCTATGCGACGGCGGGCGAAGACCTCGAAAGCGCCCGAAATGAGTTACAATTTGCCATCACAGCGCCCGCGCCCGAAGCTGTCGTATGGGTCGAGGCCGAGGCCCGACGCTTGTTGGACGAGTATAATTTGCGCGGTCGCTCTGACTAAACAACAAACAAGGAGAAGCATTGTGAGAACGCCTATTATTGCCGGCAATTGGAAGATGAACAAAACCCCCGACGAGGCGGTGGCTTTCGTCAAGGCGCTTGCGCCCAAGCTCGCGCCCTTCACCGCCGTCGAGCGTGTGGTGTGCCCGGTCTTCGTAGCGCTGCCCGGTGTGCACGCGGCGCTTGCCGGCACCGAGATCGGCGTCGGCGCCCAAGATATTTATTGGGAAGAGAAGGGCGCCTTCACCGGTGAGGTCGCCCCGAATATGTTGGTGGGCCTGGTGGATTATGTCATCATCGGCCACTCGGAGCGGCGCGGCTACTTCGGCGAGACCGACGAGACGGTTAATAAGAAGATCAAAGCGGCGCTGGCGCACGGCTTGAAGCCGATTGTCTGCGTGGGCGAGAGCCTGGCACAGAACAAGGCCGGTGCGACGGTAGATTTTGTCGGGGGGCAGGTGCGCGCGGCTTTCGCGGGCGTCGCCGCCGAGGATATGTCGCAGATCGTGGTGGCCTATGAACCGATTTGGGCCATCGGCACGGGCCTTACCGCCAGCGGCGAGGAGGCGAACACCATCATCCGTGATGCAGTGCGTGCCCCGATCGCCGAGATGTTCGGCGGCGCGGTTGCGCAGGCGCTCCGCATCCAGTATGGCGGGAGCGTCAAGCCCGGCAATATGGCCGAGTTCATGGCGCAGCCCGACATTGACGGCGCGTTGGTGGGCGGCGCGGCGCTCAAGGTCGATAGCTTCACCGACTTGGTGCGCATCGCTGCCGAGCCGCTGGGCCGAGGCTAAGCCCCGGCAAAGGCCGGCTTTGGCCCTTTGGCCTGCGGTTTCAACCGCAGGCTAGCACGGATATGTCGGCTCCGCCGACCCCGGACCCCAACACGCG
>CAZJBO010000133.1:0-7252 GCA_964544075.1 uncultured Anaerolineae bacterium | reverse complement strand
CTTTCTATTTGACGCAATCTCTGTATTGACAAGGCTCGACTGTGAATTCTCAAATGGCAGTTTGGCCTCTCCCTCTCCAAATGTTTGTAGAGGGACAACCGCAAAGTTTTTAAAAACCTTGCCTTTTAATAAAATTTACCATGTTGGCCCACATGCAGTAGGTAACAAAAATATAGTTTTTCATAAACAGGCGGAAGTCATTGTCCCCGATAAAATTGATCTCCAAGCACTCCGTTACCTATATTGTCGATCGCCAGCCGAGAAAGATACCCTGCTCTCAATCTTACCTTTGAAAATAAGGCGTAAGTATCAGAGCCGGATAAGGGTATCAACCCGCGAACATCTATATTTCAGAAACTGGGCATTTGTACAAACCGCTATACTTCAACCACAGCGCGTTACTGTGCGTTTTTCTCCTGATGCGCAAAAGACCGGCCCGTTTACAGCCTGTTTTCGATTTAAAGATTTGAGAACTGGCAAAGAGACTAGGAAAGAAATCAACGGGTTTGATGTTGGTATGTATCCGGATGGTATGCAAATTGACGTCCCTACTCGACCACCAGAGCAGGCATTCTATCGTTTTAGAATAGAACTCAACGGCCATTTAGTCTACCAGGGTGAGTATAGAGAAAAAGATGAGGTGCCCTTTTAGCCAAATAGATCATGGTTTTGCATCATGATGATGTGGCAAAAGACCTGAATCGATTGAAAACTCTGACTGCGCACCGACATCTTAGAGTCCATCGAGGTGTGGTACAATCGCCGGCGTCGCCATTCCACCCTCGGTTACCTCAGCCCACGCGCCCTTGAAGCGGACTGCGCTGATAGTGCGTGCATCTGTCAAACCAGGGGATGAATAGTGGCTCCGGACGAGAGCATGGCCGCGCGGAGGCGTAACGCCGACAACACCGCCCCGGCTCTCGCCGATTATAAAATCATGTTGACGGTCTAACCCACCGTCCGCCTATTGTTCAAAATTGGAGAAACTCGACATTATGAATGACAACCACGCAGAGGGGGGCGTCTCGCTGAGCCGGGACCTACGCTTCTTCGACATTACGATGATCGGCATCGGTGCTATGATCGGCGCCGGCATCTTCGCCCTGACGGGCGCGGCGGCAGGCGTCGCCGGTCCTGCACTCATCTTAGCCTTCGTGTTTAACGGCATAGTCACCTCGTTCACAGCAGCAGCTTACGCCGAGCTTGGGTCGGCCTTCCCGGAGGCCGGCGGGGGATACATATGGGTCAAGCGCGGCATGGGCGGAGCCAGCGGCTTCCTTGCCGGATGGACAAACTGGTTTGCGACCGCCGTGGCCGGCAGCCTCTACGCCTTCACCTTTGGGAGCTTTGCCAACGAGATGTGGATAATGTCCGGGCTGCCTACCTTAGGCATCCCAGAGCACACCATACACCACGTCTTCACCACCTTAGTTGTCATCCTATTCACCGCCATCAACTACATGGGCGTCTCAGAAGCCGGGTTTGTGGGCAATATCATCACCGTAGCGAAGGTGAGCATCTTGACGATCTTCACCATCTTCGGGCTAGGCGCGCTCAATAACTCTCCAAACTGGCAAGCACGCTTCACCGACAACTTCCTGCCGAACGGGATGGGCGGCGTAGTCATCGCGATGGGCCTAACCTTCATCGCCTTTGAGGGCTACGAGATTATCGCTCAATCGGGTGAGGAGGTCATCAACCCCAAGCGGAACGTGCCACGCGCCATCTTCGTAGCCCTCACCGTCGTAGTGCTGATCTACATAGCCGTCGCGTTTGTATCCATCGCCGCCATACACCCCCCGGAGGGGATGGCGCCACATGAATACCTGGGCGAGAAAGAAGAGATCGCCATAGTCGAAGCCGCCGAACAGTTCATGCCGGCTGGCGCGGTCCTGCTGCTAATCAGCGGCTTGGCCTCCACCATGTCGGCGCTCAACGCCACAACCTATTCCTCCTCGCGTGTCCTGTTCGCGATGGGACGCAGCCACAACCTATTCTCCTTCTTTGGTCGCATCCACCCCATACGCCACACCCCCTACCTATCTGTGATCCTGGCCGGCGCATTGATGCTCGTCATGGCCCTTGTCCTCCCGCTAGAGACTCTCGCGACTACAGCCAACATCATGTTCCTGATCCTGTTCTTCCTCGTCAACATCACTCTTATGATGCTGCGGCACAAAATGCCCGACCTCGACCGTGGGTTTATGGTACCGGCAGTGCCCTGGGTGCCGCTCTTGGGCATGGTCAGCAACATCGCCCTGGCAGCTTACCTCTTCACCTATAAACCGCTGGCATGGCTGATCGCGGGGGGCTGGATTGTGGGCGGGCTGTTTTTATACTTCGCCTACTTCGCCAAAAAAGAAGCCCTAGAGAAACCCAGCGAGATATTGCACGAGGAAGTATTGGTCTCGCGGAGCTACTCGGTGTTGATCCCCGTCGCCAGCGACGAACAAGCACGCATGTTGGGCGAGATCGGCGCGATGATCGCTGCAGATCGAGGCGGCGAAGTCCTGGCACTATACGTTGCGAAGGTGCCCCCACAGCTCTCACTGACCGATGGGCGCGTCTTCCGTAAGGAAGGCCGTCAATACCTTGAGACCGTCATAGAACAGGCCAAAGCGCGCGATGTGCCGGTGCACACCATGATTCGACTTAGCCGCAAGGTATCCGAGGCCGTGGCCCAAACCGCCGCCGAAAATGCCAGCAACCTTACCGTGCTGGGCTGGCCCGGCATGACCGGATCGCCGGGGCGGGTGTTCGGCAGCGTGATCGACCCGATTGTCGATAACCCCCCGACCGATATTGCGTTGGTGCGCTACCGCGAGCGAGGTCGTCCGCTGCGCAGTGTGCTGGTAGCAGTCGCCGGGGGCGTCAACAGCCGTCAGGCCGTAAAGCTGGCGATAACGATGGCACGGCAGGCGGACGCACACGAGGGCGCCTCGGCGCGCGTGGTGCTCTGCCATATAATGCCGCTGGGCGCACCAGAAGCTCAACGGGTGCGCGCCGACAAGATACTGGATTACGCACTCAACGGAGCAAACTACCCTCACGTCGAGCGGCTTGTGGTCGAAGCCGACGATACTTACGAGGCATTGCTGACAGAATCGGCCAAGCATGATCTGGTGATCGTAGGGGCATCCAAAGAACCCCTGTTCCAGAACATTTTGTTCGGGAACCTCCCGGAACAGCTGGCACGTCACGCGCCGGTCTCGGTTATCGTGGTCAAACGACGCGGCGGACCGCTCCACCGCTTCTTACGCCAAACCGTGCTGGAGCCTTCGACAAGCGAGCACCCGACCAACGGCAAGCGTAAAGAGTAAGAGGAACACCTAGAACATGCAGACGGTCTTGACATATCTACACATCAGCGATTCGCATATCGGACCCACACCCGACACCCGCATCAAAACGCTTCCAACCTTGCCGTATCTAGAACGGCTCGTCGCGCTCATCAACGCCTTCCCACAGCAGCCAGACTTCATCGTACATACCGGCGATCTCTCTAACGATGGCAGCCCGGAATCCTATGCAATCGCGAAGGCTTGCCTCGCCACGCTGAAGGTGCCGGTGTACTGCGTCCGTGGTAACCGCGACAAACCGGCCATGCTTCGCCAACACATGGGTGCGCCGCCGCACCCTGCCGGCAGCGATGCCCCCCTGACCTATACCTTTGAGGTCAAAGGCGAACGCTTCTTGGTGCTAGATACATACTGGACACCACCCCCTCGCGGACACATAGACGCAGCACAGCTCGCGCGCTTGCAGGCCGAGTGCACTACCGATGGGCCGCCGCTGACAATCTTTTTGCACCACCCCTTGTTCCCGCTCAACTCGCCCTGGGCCGACGAGAACATGTTGGTCGATAACGGCGACATGGTGCACAAGGCCTTGCTGCCGGCACGCAACCGCTTGCGCGGTGTGTTCTCCGGACACTTGCATCACAGCTTGCAGTTTATACGCGATGGGATTAACTACACGACGGTTTCAAGCAATAATGCAGAACAGTTCGCATGGCACAGCTGGGATGAGACGATCCGCCTGGATGAAAACGCGCAACCGGCTTATAACGTCGTGCAATACTTCGCCGATTACGTACAAGTCACGCAGCGCACCTTTAGCCTGTAAGTCGAAAGGATGGCCTGGAGACGGGGTGAAGTGAGGTGAAGAATTGGCGCGTGCCCGGCAAGAACACAGCGCAATATTTTGCATCTTAGGCCTTGCTGGGGTACCGTTATAAGTGCTCTATGTAGAGCAATTTGGGGGGACGCCATATGCGATTCATTTCACTGAATATCAACCGTGAACGTATCCTGAATGCCCTGACACCCTTGCTGGCGACCCTGGCGGCGCTGGCAATTGGGGCATTCTTGATCCTCCTCCTGGGCAAAGACCCGCTCGAAGCCTACGGCGCCGGGTTTGAAGGCGCAGTCGCCACCGGCAACGGGCAAGCTCAAACTCTGGTTAAGGCCACACCCTTGCTCCTGGTAGGCTTAGGTATCTGCATCGCCTTCCGGGGCGGCATGATTAATATCGGCGGCGAGGGCCAGATAATCTTGGGCGCGCTGGCAGCCACCGCGTTCTCGCTTTGGCTGCGCGACTGGCCCGGCCTACTGCTCGCGCCGCTGACTATGCTCACAGGCGCGCTTGCCGGCGCGGTATGGGGAGGGGTGCCGGGCTTCCTCAAAGCCAAGCTGGGGGTAAACGAAATCCTCAGCACCGTCATGATGAACCAAATCGCCATACAGCTTATGTTCTACCTGCTGCGCGGCCCAATGATCGACCCGCTGGAGATCGAGCGCGGCACCGGGTATCCACAGAGCGAAGCACTGCCGGAACAAGTTTACCTGGCAAGGCTCGCGCCGCCCTCGCGCCTGCACAGCGGGTTGATCGTCGCGGTGGTGCTGGCCGTGCTGGTCTACATCCTGCTCTGGCGCACCACAGTAGGCTACCGCATCCGCGCGGCGGGCGAGAACATCCACGCCGCGCGCTATGCCGGTCTCAGTGTACCGGCCTATATGACACTCTCGATGACGCTCAGCGGCGCATTCTGCGGGCTGGCGGGCGCCGTCGAGGTTATGGGGGTGTCGCACCGCATCCTAGAAGGTGTATCGGGTGGTTATGGCTTCTCCGGCATTGTAGCCGCGCTCTTCGGCGGGCTGCACCCCATCTGGACCATACCGGCCTCGGTGTTGTTCGGGGGGCTATACGTAGCCGCACAGAAAATGCAGCAGGCCGTACAAGTGCCTGCCGTGGTCCGTGACGTGATCTTAGGCATGGTGGTGCTCTTTGTCGTTTCGAGCGACTACTTCGTACGCAGACGCTCAAAGCGGCGCGCGGCAGTCGCCAACGGAACATCGCCGGACAAGCCCTCATGCATCGACGAACAACCACAGGAGGCCCCGGCATGAACGCCGACGAACTAATAAGCATGGTCGCGCAAGGGCTGCGCTTCGCCACACCTTATCTCTATGCCGCGCTGGGAGAGATGATCGGGCAGCTCGCGGGGATGCTCAACCTAGGCGTGGACGGCATAATGCTCATGGGCGCGTTCGCGAGCTTCTACACAGTGCATCAAGCACCGGACGAAAGCCAAATCCCGCTCTACTTGGCGCTGGGTGTGCTGGTCGCCCTCGCCGTCGGCGCAGCGATGGGCCTTGCGATGGCGGTCATCAGCGTGACCCTCGGCGCAGAACAGGGCATCAGCGGCATCGGGCTATATATGTTCGGCTTCGGCCTTTCAAGCCTCCTAATTAAAGTCACGGTAGGGCGTCCCACGGGCGTGGAGTACTTCTCCGAAATCCACATACCGCTGCTGAGCGACCTACCTGTGTTGGGGCCGATTCTTTTCTCTCATAACCTGATGACATACGGCGCCTACCTCTTGGTGCCGGTATCTTGGTGGGTGATTAATAAAACCACCATCGGCCTTAAGATGCGCGCGGTAGGTCAAAAGCCCGAAGCCGCCGACTCGCTGGGGGTAAGCGTAGCGAAAGTGCGCTACCTTGCCGCCACCGTGGGGGGGGCATTGGCCGGCATGGCCGGGGCCTCGCTCTCGATCGCACTCTACCACGTCATCCAGGAGAACATCACCAATGGCATGGGTTTCATCGCGGTAGCATTGGTCTACTTCGGCGCGTGGAAGCCGGGCGGAGTATTGATTGGGTCGGTACTGTTCGGCGTGGTCAGCACGCTGGGGCAATGGATTCAAATAAAGAACTGGGATATCGATCCCAACTTTGCAGTGATGCTGCCTTACATTGTCACCATCGTAGTACTCGTGTTTAGTGTGCAACGCGCGCGGCAGCCGGCGGCGCTTACAAAACCGTTTGAACGCGGCGAAGGATGAGGCGCGCGATAAAATATTCTGCCCGGTTCAGTAAAGCACAAGCCGGGCGCAAGTGATTCGCACCTTTAAAGGAGGAAGCAAAACATGGACAATCTCAAAAAGTGGGTACAAGAAAATCAGCGCGTGGCGATCGGCATTGTCGTCGTCCTGATTGTCGTCATCATTGGCGGCATTCTGCTGAGTTCCAACTCCGGCGACAACAACGACACCGACGTTCCCGCCCCTGATGCGGCTGATACAGATGCCGATGCCAACGCCGAGGACGCCGATACCGAGGATGCCGGAGACGAGGACGCCAACGCCGAGGACGGTGACGCCGGAGACGAAGACGCCGGAGACGAGGACGCAGGGGATGCCGATGCAGGCGATACCGACGCCGGAGACGCCGACGCTGGCGATGCTGACGCCGGAGACGCCGACGCCGGGGACGCCGATACCGAGGGATGACGCCCGCGACATAAATATGCTGGCGCGTCCGGCGGAACACAAAGCCGGACACGGACGATTCACAATCCTTTCATAAACTACCATTAAGGAGGAGTTAAGAATGGACAATCTCAAGAAGTGGGTACAAGAAAATCAGCAACTGGCTATCGGTATTGCCGTGGTCGTCATTGTCGTCATCATCGGCGGCATTCTGCTGAGTTCCAACTCCGGTGACAACAGCGACAATGCTAACGCCACCATCGAAGCCGAAGACACCAACGCCGAAGACGCCGAAGCCGAGGATGCCGAAGCTGAAGACGCCGAAGCTGAAGACGCCGAAGCTGAAGACGCCGAAGCTGAGGACGCCGAAGCCGAGGACGCTGAAGCTGAAGACGCCGAAGCCGAGGACGCCGAAGCCGAGGATGCCGAAGCTGAAGACGCCGAAGCTGAAGACGCGGAAGCCGAGGACGCTGAAGCCGC
>CAZJBO010000132.1:0-7309 GCA_964544075.1 uncultured Anaerolineae bacterium | reverse complement strand
GTGTTGTATGCCGGCGAGCCGCATCATCTGGTTGCGGTGCGTGTCGGGAACGCCGGCGGCGTGGTGTTGGGTATGGGCGCCGACGAGATGTTCATCGCTTCCGATCTCCCCGCCATCCTAGAGCATACCCGCCGTGTCGTCTTTCTAGAGAGCCATCAGATGGCAAGTGTCCGCGCGGATGGCTATACGGTGCAGACCACCGATGGCCTGCCGGTTGATGCCGAGATACACACCATCCCCTGGGACCCGGTGCGTGCGGTGAAGGGCGAGTATCGTCACTTTATGCAGAAGGAAATCTTCGAGCAGGCACGCACGCTCACCGATACGATCCGGGGCCGGGTAGATTTTGACCGGGGCCGGGTGCGTTTACCTAACTTGGAACTCACGGTGGAGGAGGCGTGTGCATTAGAGCGCATGGTCATTGTGGCTTGTGGCACCAGCGCTTATGCAGGCTTGGTGGGTAAGTTCCTGATTGAGCACCTGGCGCGGTTGTCGGTCGAGGTGGACTATGGGAGCGAGTTTCGCTATCGTGCGCCGATCCTTAACGCGCGCACCGCAGTGCTTGCCATCACGCAGAGCGGCGAGACGGTCGATACGCTGGCGGCGATGGAGGAGGCGCGCGGGTATGACGCGCGTCTGTGGAGCATCGTGAACGCTGTCGGCAGTCAGGCTATGCGCATTTCCGATGGGTATATCACCATGCAGGTCGGCCCTGAGATCGGTGTGGCGAGCACGAAAGCGTTTACCGCCAGCATGGTTGACCTTTATCTGCTGGGGCTATATCTGGGCGAGCTGCGTGGTGTGCTCTCGGCGGAGGATTTGCGCTTACATGTGGATGCGTTGGCCGCACTACCGGACCTTGTGGGGCGCTTGTTGGAACGTGATGCCGAGTATGAGGCGTTGGCGGTCACGCTGGCAAACTATACCGATTTTCTCTACCTGGGTCGGGGGATAAACTACCCGGTTGCCCTGGAGGGGGCGTTGAAGCTAAAGGAGGTTAGCTATATCCACGCAGAGGGCTATCCCGCCGGCGAGATGAAGCATGGCCCTATCGCTCTTTTGGACGAGAATATGCCGGTGTTGGCCGTCGCAGTCCGTGACCATGTGTACGATAAGATGCTGAGTCAAATCGAGCAGGCGCGTGCGCGCGGTGCGCGGGTGATCGCGGTGGCGACCGAGGGTGATGCGCTGATCTGTCAGAAGGCCGACCATGTGCTCTATGTGCCCGAAGTGTCGCCGCTGCTCACGCCGGTGATGACGGTGATCCCGCTGCAGCTCTTAGCGTATCACATCGCGGTGTGGCGCGGCTGTGATGTGGACCAGCCGCGTAACCTGGCAAAGAGCGTGACGGTCGAATAAGGCCCCGGCAAAAACCCAAAACCTGGGGTTTTTTGCTAAACCTGTACCAATATAGTAAATTCTTTTGCGGTTATCTAGGTCGAGATATCGTGCAGATTTTGGTTTTGACAGCTTGCGGGAGGGAGATGCGGCATGTCCCAAGCGTTTGATGAAGCCATGAAACTGCTTGATAAACAGGGCATGGTGAGTGATGCAGAAATCCAAGCCCTTGTCGCACAACATGGCGATATGACTGAGGATGAACACGTCTCGTTGTCGGTTGAAATCTACGAACGTGTAAACTCAGGCCGAGTGCAGATTACACTTGAGCAATATCTTGAAGCGACCAAAGTCCTCGACTCAACAGACCCCGGCAGCCCGGCTTACAAGAAGGCCGAAGCTATCGCGCTCGCCTTTGAGTCGGGTGCGTGACCTTCTTTAGAAAAGATGAACCGTTGTCACTATGTCTCGATTAACCCGCGCGTTTTTTGCCCGTGATGCCCGTCTGCTCGCACGTGACCTGCTGGGCCGACATTTGGTGCACATCGTTGATGGTCAGCGCATCGGTGGGCGCATCGTCGAGACCGAGGCTTACCGGGGCGTTGATGATGTATCGGCGCACTGGAACAAACGCCGCAATCTTGGCCCCTTCGCGGTGGTATATGGGCCGCCCGGCGTGAGTCTGGTTTACTTCACATATGGGATGCACTGGCTGTTCAATGTAGTGGCAGAGCCGCAAGACCAACCCGGCGCGGTCCTTATCCGCGCCATCGAGCCATTGGAAGGCCTGGATATCATCGCTGCCCGGCGCTCTGGCCGCAAGCGCCGCGAGTGGACCGCCGGTCCCGCACGTCTGACAATGGCCCTGGGTATCGGTTCGGCGCAGCATGGTATCGACCTGACCGCACCGCGTGCAGCGCTCTTCTTTGCCCAGGGCGCACCCGTCCCCGATGCGGCGGTGGCCGTGAGCGCGCGCATCGGGTTAAACAAGTCTCCGGAGCCGTGGAAGTCGTTGTCACAGCGTTACTATATCAAGGATAATCACTTCGTTTCGCGTTGATCGTCAAACTATGTTGGTGAGGGAGGCGTATGAGCAGCCAAACACCCGGCAGCGGGCAATCAAACCGGCCCAGGAGAAGGCATGTACCGACGCTGCGCACCCCTATGACACCACCGCCCGCCGCGCCGCGCCCGCCTGCTGTGTCTCGTCCCCCTGTGCCACCGCCCCCGCGTCGTAATGTCTTGTGGCGCCTCTTGGGGTTGGGGCTGGAGGTCTTGTCTTTTATCGGTGTAATGGGGCTAATTGTACTGGCGCTCGTGCTGTTGGATGTGGGTGATCTGCGCGCGAGGCTGCGCGATGTTTTTCTGCCTTCGCCCACGCCTACGGTCATCTTCACGCCCACCATCACGCCCACGCCCACCCCCACGTCTACCCCTACCGCTACATTTACCCCGACCAACACGCCCACGCCTACTGTCACGCCTACCCCCACTATCCCGCCTTATGTCACCGTGCTGACCCTGGTGCAGCGCTACGCGGTCTTGGAGACTGTGCGCTATAACTACGAAAAGGTGGTGCCGGTGGAATTTGCACAGCATATGGGCGGCATTTCAGGCGAGAAGCTGTTATACGTCGGCGTTGGGTATGTCAGCGCCGGGGTGAACTTGGGCGCGCTGAATCAGAACTCGATAATCTCAGATGGTTTGGGGAACATTGTTGTGATCCTGCCCCCGGCCTATCTGACTTCCTGTGTGCTGGACGCGCAGCGTTCGTACATTTACGAGCATAATGTGGGTGTGATTAACTTCTTGTATGAAGCGCTGTACGACGAGCCGGATTTGCTCGAAATCGCAGAGCACGAGGCGATAATCGCCTTTCGGGATAGCGCGCTAGAGAGCGGCATTCTGGAGCAGGCGCGGGCCGACGTCGAGTGGCATTTGGGTGCGATCCTAAGCGCTGCCGGGTTCGCATCGGTCACCTTTGTGCAGGACGATAGCGTGACGCCACAACATGACGCCACGTGTGCGGTTGAAAGATGATGGGAATTGGGATGTCTTGAGCTAGAGGCATCCGTTTTAATCATTTGTTATGGTCCCCGACGGGGCATTCCCAAGAAATTGGTCCCCGGCAATCTGACTAACACAAATTCTCTACGAAGAAAGGACGAAATATGAGCGAGTGGCTAGAACAAGGTGCCGAGGGGCAGACCACAACGTATTCGCCGGCAAGCATGGCCCCCAGATCATGCTTGGGCTGCTGTGGTTGGACCGCGATAGGAACATTGGCTTTAATTGGCTGTTTGGTTATCGTCTCGGTAGGGCTGCCGCTGTTGGGCGTTGGTAAAATTCTCGGTTTTATAGGCGATCTGTTGAACGTCGATACGACGCCTGTCATCCATCCCACCGACACCGTGCTGACCCTGGTGCAGCGCGAGGCGGTCTTAGTGACGGCGCGCTACAATTTCGAGAAGGTCATACCGGTAGAGTTCGCGCAGCACTTAGGCGGCATTTCGGGCGAGAAGTTACTCTACATCGGGGTGGGTTATGTCAACGCCGGCGTGGACCTGGGCAATGTTGACGAGGGTGCCATCGCAAACGATGGCATCAACCTGACCATTACTTTGCCCCCGGCACACCTCACCGACTGTGTGCTGGATGTGCAGAAATCTTATGTGTATGACCGTGATGTGGGGATAATTAACTTCCTGTACGATGCATTTTATGACGAGCCGGACCTCCGCACGATCGCCGAGAGCGAGGCCATCCGTGCTTTCCGAGAGAGCGCCATCGAAGAAGGGATATTGCAGATGGCGCGGACCGAAGCCGAGAAGCAGCTTCGGTCGATCTTGCTGGCCGCCGGTGTCGATTCGGTCATCTTCAAGACCGACGAGACCGTATCCCCCCAACATGATGTTTCTTGCACTGTCGATGCGTCCGAAGAGGTCGATATGTCCGGCGAATAGCGAAGTGTTTGTCTTGTGCGGGGATATTGCCTGTCTATGGCTGTGCTGCGCAACTCTGCAAAGCCACTGCACGTATAGAGAGCAGAAGCAAAAATCGTACGATTTGTGCGAAGGAGACAGGAATTATGCAGAACAACCGAGATCGTAGCGGCAGAATGGTCGGAGGCGCGGCCTTGATAATCTTGGGCGTCTTGTTCTTGCTGGACTCTATCGTGCCCGGTTTCTCGGTCTGGAGCATAGCTTGGCCCTTCTTTATCATCGTGCCCGGCGTTTTGATGTTCATCCCCGTGCTGACCGGCACGTCCCGTTCGGCAGGGATGGCGGTACCCGCGTCAATGGTCACCGGCACCGGCTTGATCTTGCTCTATCAGAACATCTCCGGCTATTGGGAAAGCTGGGTATATATCTGGACTCTGTATCTGGCCTTTTTAGGCGTTGGTCTCTTCCTGACCGGGCGCATTGAAGGTAAAGAGCGTGTCGAGGCGCATGGACGTGTGCTTATCCGTTGCGGTTTACTATCGTTTGTTGCAGTGGGCGTTTTCTTCGAGGTGTTCGTCTTTGGCAGCGGCGGCGCATGGTGGCCTGTGCTGTTGATCGGTGCGGGCGTCTGGATGCTCCTGAGATCGCTGGGCGTCAGCCTCCCACAGCTCTTCCATACTTCGGCCCGTACCGGAGTTGTCCCCCCCGCACCGGCGGTCGATGCTGCTGCTGTGCGGCAGGCCGAAGCCTCGGCAGATAGGGCCGCTGCGCTGGCAGACCAACTCGGCGATACGGTGCAGACCTCCGCAGATATAGCCGCCGGCATGGTCGATGTGCAAGAAGACCTTTACGCGCACGGCAAGCATACGGATTGGCTCGTGGTCTCTGAGGCCGAAGATAGGTTGAACGGTACGGCGGACCTCCCCACGGGCGGTGAAGATGGTGATGATCCTACCCCTGAAGCGCCACAAGACTAACGCGACAACGTGTGGGCCAGCGCAGCTACCAGCACAACCATCGCACCATACCCGATCTCTAGAAAGCCCAGCGTTTGCGGTTTAATCGGGTGGCGGCGGTATGGCGATAGGCCATACGCGGCGCGCAGCAACAACACAACCGGTGCGATGAGCGTGAGGACGGCGAGACTGCCGGTGTGCACCAGCAGGCCCAACGCGACAAGCCCGGCCAGGTGTGTGCTAAGCGTAGGCGTGAACGATGTTTCTTGCCCCTTCTCAAGGCGTAGGCGGGCGCGGATGTATAAGACCGATGGGATGGCACGCGCCAGGATGACCACCCACAGCGCAAGGGCCGGCGTGAGCGCCCATCCTCCGGCCAATGCAATGCTCGGTGCGAGCGCCCCCAGCGCAGCCGGACCGGTCAGTTCTGGTAATAGCGCGCGGCTGCGCCTCTGGATATCATAGATCAAAGTAACCAACCCCAACGGCACAGCAAACACAAGCGGCAGCATGGCGATGCGCGGCATCGTGGCGGTGGCAGCTGCGAAGGCCAGCGCCGCGATCCCAATGTATAGCAATATAAAGCGCTGTGCGATGCGGTCGCGCTCTGTCGTCTGTTGCCGGTGCTGTCGTGCATTCCATACGAGCCGTAGCGGATGGCGTGCCAGGAACACGCTTAGGCCGACGATTGCCAAGTATACGCCGGGCGTCGATAGGGCGACCAGCAAGCCCAGCACGATAGGCTCCAAGATGAAGCCCCACCCACCGTGCTCGGTGGGGAGGGCAATGGTCTTGATGCGGGGTAGGTTCTGTGCGGTCTGGAGGGGTGCTTCGTGTTTATTCTTCATATTGGTAAAATTCTGACCAATGTTTATCTGAATAATATTTTATCGCGTGATAGCGTTTACGCAAAGCAAAAGATATGCCGGTGTTTACACTATATTACGCGCTGACGTCTTATGCCCGTGCCCCAAACCGATAACCGAGTTCTGCGCTTGCCATGCGGTGTTATTCACGCTAAACTTCGGCGGGCTTCAGTTTTTTTTGTAGCCATTCACTGGGGCCTTGAGCCTTAGGCATTCTTTTCGGTCACCAGACCTAACAAGGGGATTTAGGCCCCTGTCCCCTTTCTAAGCGCGGCAAAGCCGCGCAAATGCAGGTCCAGGACTGCCAAGTCCTGGTGGGGGCGTGGGGGCAAAGCCCCCACAGAGAGCAGGTGAACAAATCAGTTTTTTTGAGATTCCGTATAAGTATATAGGAGATTCAAGATGACTAAGAACTTGATTGATGGTAGGTGGGTAGATGCTATCTCTGGCGAAACTTTCGAGACTCTGAACCCTGCAACCGAAGAGGTGCTTGGGACGGTGGCGAAGTCCGGCGCCGAAGATGTTGATGCTGCGGTTAAAGCTGCTAAGGCGGCGTATGATGGTTGGCGCCTGACCCCGGCACCACGGCGCGGCGCGTTACTCTTCCAAGTAGCCCAGCTTTTGACCGAACGCAAAGAAGCCCTGGCGCAGCTTTTGACCAAAGAGATGGGCAAAGTTATCAGTGAGGCGCGCGGCGACATCCAAGAAGCCATCGATATGGCGTTCTATATGGCCGGAGAAGGCCGGCGTCTGTTTGGATACACTGCGCCTGTAGAGCTGCCGAACAAATTTGGGATGTGCTATCGAGACTCGGTCGGTGTTGTCGGTTTGATCTGTCCCTGGAACTTCCCTATCGCCATCCCCAGTTGGAAGAGCTTCCCCGCGCTGATCGCCGGGAACACCGTGGTCTTCAAGCCCGCATCCGATACCCCCATGCTAGGAGCGGCATTTGCGCGTGCGCTCAACGATGCGGGACTGCCGCCGGGCGTCTTTAACCTGATAACAGGGCCGGGCCGGGCCGCAGGCGGTGCGTTGGTATCTCACCCAGATGTCAAGGTTGTGTCCTTCACCGGCTCAAACGCTATTGGCTATAAGCTCTATGCCGAAGCCGCCAAGCAGGGCAAAAAGGTTTCGCTAGAACTCGGCGGTAAAAACGCCATTATCGTCATGGACGATGCCGACTTTGATCTTGCCATCGACAGTGTGT
>CAZJBO010000131.1:0-7314 GCA_964544075.1 uncultured Anaerolineae bacterium | reverse complement strand
GAAGATTCGCCCGACCTGGGCATCGGCTATGACCCCGACAAAGCCCAAGAAGAACTGGCCCTGGCGCTTGAAGACATGGGCCTGGAGAGCATAGACGACCTGCCGCCCATCACCCTGGGCCACAACGAGAGCGAAGGCCACGCGCGCATCGCCGAGGCCATCCAGCAGATGTGGGCCGACGAACTGGGCATCACCGTCCAGATCACCACCCAGGAATGGAAAGTCTACTTGGCTACCCTGCACGAAGATGCGTTCCAAATCTACCGCATTGGCTGGTGCCAAGACTACCCCGACGCCCACAACTTCGCCGGCGATGTCTTCAACTCCGAATCGCCCCACAACAACACCAACTGGTCGAACCCCGAATTCGACGCCTTGCTCGATGAAGCTATGACCCTGGACGATCAGGAAGCGCGCCGCGACCTGTACGCACAGGCCGAGAACATCCTCAACTACGAAGATGCCGCCATCGCCTCCATCTACTGGTACACCAGCGTCAGTATGACTAAGCCTTACGTCGTACGCACATACGAGCTGTACGGCCAACCGGAATTCTCGAAGTGGGACATCGCCCACGAAGAGTAAGACCTAACCGGCTTTCACTTTCAATGGTAGCCTCCCCCTGTGGGGGGCTACCTGCCTTCGCCAATTTATGTTCAAGGGAGTGAATAGATGGGCGCTTTTGTCATTCGACGTGTTTTATGGATGCTGTTGGTTATCATAGTTGTCTCTGGGGTAACCTTTGTGTTGATGCATCAGGTACCAGGCGGTCCCTTCGACACCGAGAAGAAACTGCCTGAGCACATTATGCGTAACCTCGAAAAGAAATATAACTTAGACCAATCCCTCGGCCAGCAATACATCAGCTACATATCCGACATCATGATCCCACGCATCACCGGCAGCAGTACCGATCGCTCGACCATGAGCGATTATTTGTTCAACCTCAAGCTGCGAGGAGACAACCCGGATACCGAGAAATGCGAAGAGCGGTACCTGCGCTGGATGAACTTCGGCCCTTCATATGCCTCGCGTACCCGGACCGTGAACGATATTTTCCGCGAGCAATTGCCCATCTCATTCCAACTGGGAATAATCGCACTGCTTTTCGCCATCGTCATTGGCGTACCTTTGGGTATTCTGGCCGGCCTCAACCGCAATACCCCCATCGATTACTTCAGTATGGCGCTCGCCATCGCGGGGGTTTCAGTGCCGACGATTGTATTAGGGCCGATCCTGATTTGGCTCTTCGCCGTACAATGGCGCCTGCTGCCGCCCTCAGGCTGGGGCACAGCCAAGCAAGCGATCATGCCGGTTATCGCGCTTGGCTCCGGCAGCTCGGCTATCCTGGCACGCTTGGCACGCGCCAGCCTCTTGCAGGTCATGCACGAGGATTACATCACCACCGCGCGCGCCAAAGGTCTAACCGAGCGCACGGTCGTCGGGCTACACGCCCTCAAGAACGCCTTGATCCCGGTGACAACCATCCTCGGCCCCATGTTCGCCGCGCTCGTGACCGGCACATTCGTCACCGAAACCATCTTCGGCATCCCCGGCATGGGGCGATACTTCATCACCAGCATCACCAACCGCGATTACCCCGTCATCATGGGCACGATCCTGCTCTACGCGGTCTTCCTGGTCGCTGCCAACATGATCGTCGATATCACCTATGCCTGGCTTGACCCTCGCATCAGGTTCACCTAGAAGCGGAGAACACAAATGACAACATCAGAACAAACCCAACCCGACGCCGGAGACTCTAGGGACATCGTCAGCCTCGAACAACCCGTGCACGAATCTGATAGCCTTTGGGTTGACGCGATCAAGCGCCTGTTCCGCAACCGAGCAGCGGTTGCCGGCATCGTCATCATCGTCCTCTTGTTCCTAATGGCGATCTTCGCCGACCAAATCACACCCAATATCTCCGTCAAGGTGGTCGGGCAAAATGAGGATGGTAGCTGGTTCTATGTGGAAGCCGCCGGCGTCGAGGGGTGGATCGAATCTAAACACCTCCAAGATGGCGACCCCACACCTGCCACCGGCACAGCATCGGAAGATGTGCCTGGGATGTTCCCGCTGGAAGCCTATAAGATCAACCTCGATCGGATGGTGACAGTGTACGCGGAATCCAGCCGAGGCGCGGAAAAGCTCAAGTTCCTGGCACCGAGAGACTATCAAACCCAGATTTTGGAATATAACAACTCGGTGCCAAAATGGATCACGACACTCTTCCCGACCATGAAGCCCAAAGGCGTCGAGGGGGGATATGTGACCATCAACAACGATTACCCGCTCGGCACCGACTATGTAGGGCGCGACATCCTCAGCCGCCTGATCTACGGCGCGCGTATCTCGCTCGCCGTCGCTTTGGTCGGCCCATTGGTAGCTTTGATAATCGGCATTCTCTTCGGCGTAACCTCCGGTTTCTTTGGCGGGAGGGTGGATAACATCATGATGCGCATCGTAGACATCATGTATGCCTTCCCCACCATCCTGCTCATCATCTTGATGATGGCCTTCTTCCGCTCCACTTTCGTAGAAAGCTCACCCGGCACGCTCGCCTATACCCTCAACCAGATCGACACAGCCTTCGGCGGCATGTTCTTCATCTTCATAGGCATCGGCATGACCGCGTGGATGGGCATGGCACGCTTGGCGCGCGGACAGGTCCTCTCGGTGCGCGAGAAGGAGTTTGTCGAGGCGGCACGTTCGATCGGCATGGGCACGCGCGGGATCATGTTCCGCCACATCCTGCCCAACATCTTAGGGCCGATCGTCGTAGCCGAGACGCTCGCGATCCCCGGCTACATCTCAACCGAGGCCTTCTTGAGCTTCATCGGCCTGGGCGTCAACCGCCCCACACCCAGCTGGGGGTCAATGATCTCCGACGGCGCACAGGGGATTCGCTCCTATCCAAACCAAGCAATCTTCCCGGCGCTGGCCCTGGGCATTACAATGTTTGCTTTCAACTTCCTCGGCGATGGTCTGCGCGATGCACTCGACCCGCGAATGCGCGGCGTAGATTAATCGAAGTAACTACCGCTTCCCGAAGCCTGGTGTGCCTTCGGGAAGCGCCCTCAATGACCAAAGACTGTATCAAGTAAAACCACGTTACTGTATCTAATCACCCAAATTGTACGATGCGAACCATCCCTGTAGACTAATTCGATTTAGCTAAGGAGGTGTTCTATCGAGATCAATTGAGCATCACACACAACATATCTCTTTAACCGCTTGAGAAGGAGAAGACAAACTATGACGCTTAATAAACGTACCGCTATTGTGCTTATGCTGCTGGTATCGATGCTCGCCGGGGTGACCGGCATCCTCGCCCAGGAAGAGCACACCGTCCTCAACGTCAACTGGAGCACCGAGCCGCCTTCGATCGACCCATCCCTGCCCTCCGACCTCCTCTCCATCCAGATCATCGAAGAGCTATTTGTCGGGTTGGGCCGCCGGAACGAACTCACGCTTGAGAACGAGCCGGGCATGGCAACCTGGGAAGTCGCCGACGATGGTCTGACCTACACCTTCACCATCATGCAAGACATCCCGTGGGTACACTACAACGCCGACACCGACGCGGTAGAGGAAGTGCTCGACCCAGACGGCAACGTCCGTTATGTGGATGCCAACGACTTTGCTTATGGCATTCTGCGCACCCTCGACCCGGCTACAGCCGGACCGTATGCTTATGTCTTGAACATCGCAGTGGCCGGCGGCAAGGAATATAACACGGCGAACCTAGACGAGATTTCCGAAGAAGACTTGGCCGCGCTGCGCGATGCCGTCGGGGTCACGGTCATCGACGACTATACCCTGGAGATCGTCGCGCCCTCGCAAGCCGCCTTCGTGGACGACATCCTGGGGCTGTGGATGGCGGTTGCGCAACCCGCTTGGCTGATCGAGGCAGAAGGCGACTTCTGGACCGAGCCGGAAGTGATGCAAAGCTATGGGCCATACGCCCTCAAAGAATGGTTGCACGACGAAAGCCTTACCTTGATCGCCAACCCCTTCTGGCCCGGCACCGATGCTGTACCTGTGCCGCAGATCAAGGAAGTTCACGGCGTTATGCTGACCGATGCTTCGGCGAGCTTTGCCAACTATGAAGCCGGTATGCTCGACGTAGTCGGCGCCCCCATGCAGGAAATGGACCGCATCAAGGCCGATGCGGAGCTGCAGGAAGAACTGTTCACCGGGCCAGACTATGGCACCTACTACTACGGCTTTAACCACAACCGCCCACCGATGGACAATGTGCACATCCGCCGCGCGCTCTCCTACGCGATAGATCGCCAATCCCTGATCGATAACGTAACCAAAGGCGGGCAAGAGCCTGCGCATTGGTTCTCGCGCCCCGGCCTCTTGGCCGCCCCGACGATGGAAACCCACCCGGACCTGGGCGTGCGCTATGACCCCGACAAGGCGCTTGAAGAGCTTCAGCTAGGGCTTGAGGAACTGGGCCTGGCAGATGTAAGCGAACTCCCCCCGATCACCCTCTCTCACAACGAGAGCGAAGGCCATGCACGCATCGCCGAGGCGATCGCGCAGATGTGGGCCGACGAGCTGGGCATCGAGGTGTTGATTACCACACAAGAATGGAAGGTCTTCATCGCAAACATCAAGAACGGCGAAGGCACCCAGGTCTTCCGCTCGTCCTGGTTCATGGACTATGCCGACGCATCGAACTTCCTGTATGACTTCTTCCATGCCGACGCCACCGGCACCGGACGGGTGCACTGGAACAACGAGGTGGACGGCCTCAACGAGGAGTTTAACGCCCTGGTGGAAGAGGCCTTGACGCTAGACGACACCGAGGCTCGCCGCGAACTCTATGCCCAAGCCGAACAAATCTTGGTCGTGGACGAAGCGGTCATCATCCCCATCTACTGGTACACGACCGTCAGCCTAAGCAAGCCCTACCTCAACCGCACGCATTCTCTGATCGGGAACGAGCGCTATGAGAAGTGGAGCTTCAACGAATAGAGCAAGCTCAACCGTCTCCGGTTGATTTAAGCGTGGCCCCGGCGAACAAACCGGGGCCATTTGTCTTTACTACTGCCTACACCCTTCACCTTACCTCCGACTAGGCTTCCCCTGCCACCTCGTCGGCCATACGCGCGAAGAACGCCGTTATGAACTGATGCCGCCCCTCCGCGATGCTGCGTCCGGTTGGGGTATACAGATGGTCCTTGATCTTCGTGAGCTTGTATGCGAACTCGTGACGTGGGGTATGCTCGACGCCGAAGCTGCGCCCATCGTAGCTTTCCGGCACCGCATCTGACCAGAGGCGCTGTCCTTTGATGCTGCCATAGCCAAACGCGCGCGCTACCCCCACCGCACCGATCGCATCGAGCTTATCGGCGTCGAAGACCACCTTTGCCTCAAGGGTTTGTGGCGCTGTGTCGCTGCGGAAGCGGTGTGTGTGGATCGCGTGTGCAACCGCCGTCACGAAGTCGGGAGGCGCGCCGGCTGCATCAAGGATGCCACGTGCACGCTCGGCGCCCATGCGTGCATGATCGCCGCCTGTGCGCTCCTCTGTGGCGCGCGCCACATCGTGTAGCAAGACCGCAGTGCGCACCACGTCCATATCGGCGCCCTCCGCCTTCCCGATGCGCTCTGCCAACGCCAGTACGCGCAAAACATGATCGAAGTCGTGTATGGCCTCTGCATCCGCGTAATAACGGCGCGCCTCATCGATGGTAATGATGGTCATTGGCTTTTATCCTTTGCCCACATAGCGCCACACGATGCTATCGACACGGTGTGCGTATCCCCCGCCGAACAAGTTCATGTGGTTCAGTATATGGTAGAGCTGATAGAGGTCGCGGCGCGCTTCATAGCCATCCTCTAAGGGGTAGGCTTCGCGATATGCGGCGTAGAAGCGTTGTGAGAAGCCCCCGAACAACTCCGTCATCGCCAAGTCGGTCTCGCGATGGCCGTAATATACCGCCGGATCGATGAGCACCGGGCAGCCGTCGCTATCGACCATATAGTTGCCGCCCCAGAGGTCGCCGTGCAGCAGTGCAGGACGTGCCGTGTCGTCGAGCCATTCGCCCAGGCGTGCTTGCAGCCGGGTTAGCGCGGCCTGCCGTGCGGGTGGCAGATTGCCGCGCGCCTGGGCAAAACGCATCTGCGCGCCGACGCGCTGCACGCGGTAGAATTCGGTCCAGCTGGTCGATTGAGTGTTGATCTGGGGCATTGCACCGATGTAGTTGTCAACTTCAAGGCCGTGCTGTGCGGCCTCGTGGCGATGCAGCGCCGCCAACGCCCGCCCGAAGCGCACGTCGAAGTCGTCGCATCTCCGCCCTGTCTCGATCCATTCAAGGGCAAGGAAGGCCACATCTTTGCCCAACGCGCGCACTGCCGGTACCCGGAGTTCTTCCGCAGCGGCCAGTGTGCGCAGCCCATGTGCCTCTGCTGCGAAGAAGGCAGGGGTGGCATCGCGCTTCCACTTGAGCAGACAGCGTGTGCCGTCACCGAGGGTGATACGCGCGGTTTGGTTAATGTCACCGCCATGCACGGCCTGTGCATCCTTCACCTTCGTGCCCAACGCGGCTTCCAGCGCCGCCCGGATTGAGGGTGGTAGCGTGGTCATATGCCGTGCTCTGCGCGCAACGTCGCGAGCAGCCCCCGGCACGCGGCCTCTACGAGATCATACACACGGTCGAAGCCGCCGGCATAGTATGGGTCGGGCACCTCGCGCGTGCCGAGGTCCGGCGCATAGTCCATAAAGAGGGCGATGTTGGCATTGGTGCGGCGTGGCGCGGCGTGTTGGATGTCGCGCAAGTTGTCCTCATCCATTGCCAAGATGTAGTCGAAGTGGTCGAAGTCATGGCGGCTCAGCTGGCGGGCGCGCCCCTCGTAATCGATGCCGTGTTTCCGAAGCTCTTCGCGTGTGCCGCTGTGGGCGCGCTCCCCGACGTGCCAGCTGCCGGTGCCAGCCGAATCGACGCTGATTTTATCGCTCAGCCCCGCTTGCTCTACCATGTGTTGGAACAAACCCTCGGCCATCGGCGAGCGACATATGTTGCCCAAGCAGACGAATAATACGCTGACCATTTTGTTTTCCTTAGCGATAGCTTCTCGGTGGGCGTCCGAACAACCTATAACAGAGCGCCGAGAATAGGCATTCCTCTCAGCCACCCGCCCCCGCCGGGGATGTTACGCTGAGGGCGCTTCTGCACGTCCAGGGCGGCCAAAGCCCCAGAGCTGCTAGATTCGCAGCCCCCTCTAAGTGTTGACGCTCTTACCCGAATATCGTCGGGCCGGGCGGCGGCTCAAGCCACACCCCATCGATCTCTACACCGG